>CAXMLR010000266.1:0-2557 GCA_964194275.1 uncultured Solirubrobacterales bacterium | reverse complement strand
GGCGGAATCGTCGACGTGCATGTACTCCGAGCATGGGTTGGACGCATTGATCCGCCCGGAGTTGGGGCAGGTGTGCCACTGGTTGATCGTCGTGTCGTACTGGACGCCAGGATCGGCGCAACGCCAGGCAGCTTCGGAGATCTCTCGCATCAGCTCCCGGGCCGGAATCACCTCTCCGATCGGCTCGCCGGTACTGCGTGAGAGCAGGCGCCAGTCTTCGTCGTTCTCCACTGCGCGCATGAACGCGTCGTTGACCCGGACCGAGTTGTTGGCGTTCTGGTACTGAATCGAGTGGAAGCCGTCGCCGTCGATCGACATGTCGAAGCCGGCTTCGCGCAGGGCCAGGGCCTTGTCCTCCTCCTTGGCCTTGCACCAGATGAACTCACGGATGTCCGGATGATCCACGTCGAGGACCACCATCTTGGCCGCCCGCCGCGTGCCGCCGCCAGACTTGATCGATCCGGCCCACGCGTCGGCTCCGCGCATGAACGAGACCGGCCCCGAGGCCGTTCCGCCCCGACTCAGCGGTTCCATCGAGCCCCGGATCTTCGAAAGGTTGATTCCCGAGCCGGAGCCGCCGCGGAAGATGATCCCCTCCTTGGTGTTCCACTCGAGGATCGACTCCATGTTGTCCTCGACGGACAGGATGAAGCACGCGCTGGCCTGCATCTTCGGGTCGCCCACGGGGTGCCAGCCGACGTTGAACCAGACCGGCGAGTTGAATGCCGCCATCTGGTGAAGCAGGATGAAGGTCAGCTCGGCCTCGAACGTATCGCCGTCCTCCTGGGTGGCGAAATAGCCGCGCTCGCGTCCCCAGCTGGTGATCGTGCCGGCAACCCGGCCGATCATCTGCTTGACCGAGCGCTCACGCGTCGGCGTGCCAGGCTGGCCGCGAAAGTACTTCTGGGCGACGATGTTCGTCGCATTCTGGGACCACGTCTTCGGAAACTCGACGTCGCGCTGCTCGAAGGAGATCTTGTCCCCGTGGCCGATGCGCGCATCCCGCTGTTCCCACTCGATCGCCTCGAACGGATGCTGGCCCGCAGACGTGAAAAATCGGCGGACCGAGAGGCCCTCCCCGGCGTGATCTGGGGGGGTGAGTTGGGTTTGCGGGGTGTGCTCCATACCGACCTGCTCCTCTCGTTGTTCCGCTCTCTTCGGGCTCCCTCCATTCGATCCGGCTGGCCGAGGGGGTAACAGCGAATCTTCGCTGCCGCGTCGGACGGAAAAACGATCGCCCGCCGGCGTTGCCGGTGCGGAAAACCTAGAGCAGGAACACCTCATATTTTAGCCGTGCTAGCTTCGCCGCCGTGTCCACCGCGCAGTTTGCAGACTTCCGCGCCGGGCACACCTCCGCCGTTGGTCCTGGAACGGCTCGGGCAACGGCCAGAGCCCCCGTTCTGCTCGCCGCGGCGTTGCTCGCTCTGGTGCTCTACGCGGCGTTCTCGCACGGCGCCGTCGGGTCACCAGCGGAGGCCCGGCTGCAGGTCGTTCTGGCCGTAGTGGCGGCGATGGCCAGCGGATCCTGGCTGTGGAGCGGGACGCTGCGGTTCTCAGCGCCTCGGCTCGCCACGGCGGGCATCGGGCTGCTCAGCGCGTTTGCGGTCTGGAGCGGGGTAACGCTGCTCTGGAGCGTCGCTCCCGACAACACCTGGCTCGAGCTCAACCGTGCGCTGAGCTACGTGATCGTATTGGTGCTCGCGGTGCTCCTGGGCGCGTCGAGCGAGCGCGGGGTCAGGCTGATCTCCGAAGGGTTCCTGCTCGTCGCGATGGCGGTGACGATTTACGGCCTGGGACAGAAGCTCGTGCCGGGCCTGCATATCGGCGGGCTGTTCGACCTCAATCAGACCGGTCCGCTTCCACGGCTCCAGGAGCCCCTCGGATACTGGAATGCCCTGGCCCTGCTGGTGGCCCTTGGGGCGCCGGTTGCCCTGATGATCACCGTGGACACCGAACGCACCGTCCGCAGCCGCCTCGCCGCGCTGGCCGCGCTGCAGCTGATGCTGTTGGCGATCGGCTTCACCTACTCGCGTGGGGGCGTGCTCGCGCTCGCGGTCGGGCTGGCCGCAGCGATCGGCTTGGGTGGGGCCTGGCTGCGCTCGCTGATCTGGCTGGCGCTCGCGGCGATCACAGCCCTTCCGGCGCTGCTGTTCGGCCTGCTCAGCCACTCGCTGACGGCCGCCAACGTTGATCTCGGCACCCGGGGCGGTGCGGGCGCCGTCCTGTCGGCGGTTCTGATCGGGTCGCTGCTCGTGCTGGTGGCCGCCGCGCGCGAGCTCGTTGCGCGCGAGCGCACGCTGCAACTCGGCCCGGACCGAACTCGGGCGGCTGTCCGCGGCCTGCTCTCCGGTCTCGCGGTGCTGGTCGTGGCGGGTGTTCTGGCCCTCGCGCTCTCCTCGCGAGGCATCGGCGGGACGGTTTCGCACGCCTGGCAGTCGTTCACCACCACGCGCAGCGCGAGCAACTACGACCCCGGGCGGTTGCTGTCGGCGGATTCACAGAACCGCTGGGTGTGGTGGAAGGAAGCGGCGGGAGCGTTCAGCGACCGGCCGCTGGG
>CAXMLR010000265.1:0-3967 GCA_964194275.1 uncultured Solirubrobacterales bacterium | reverse complement strand
GACCTACGACGGCTACGTCGCCCCGTCATTTCTGGCCACACCGGGTGCCAAGGAAGTCGGGGTCGAGGTCTTCTCGCTCTCCAAGGGCTACAACATGACCGGCTGGCGGTGCGCTGCGATCGTCGGCAACGCGGAGGCGATCGCTCACTACTGGCGGCTCAAGTCGAACATCGACTCGGGGCTGTTCGAGGCGATTCAGCTGGCCGGCGCGGCGGCGCTCGCCCCCGGGCTCGACGCCGAAGTGCGAAAGATGAACGCGATCTACGCGCGTCGGCGCGACCTGGTGTGCGACGCGCTCGCGCAGGCCGGCGTGCACGTCACACCGCCGAAGGGCACGATCTACATATGGGCGCCGATTCCCGCAGGCTTCGACTCCGCGGCCGCGTACTGCGAGCACGTCCTCGAGCAGGCTGCGGTGGCGATTTCGCCCGGCGGGGCCTACGGCCGCAGCGGTGAGGGCTTCTTCCGAATCTCGCTGACCACGCCGGACGAGCGTTTGGCCGAAGCAGTTGAAAGGATTCGCTCATTGTGAGAGCCATCAGACCCAGACAACTGCTGACCATGCTGGCCGGGGGCGTGAGCGTGCTTGCGCTCGCGGCCTGTGGAAGCTTCGACTCCGCCGCCTCCGGCGAGCATCTGATCAAGGACTACGTCGCGAAGTTCGGTCGGGGCAAGGTCGCGCTGAGCACAGCGAGCTGCCCGGGCAGCGTCACACAGAAGACCGGAGGTAGCTATAGCTGCAAGGTCGTCATCCACGAGGACAAGACCGGCACCCAGCACTCCGGCACGATCACCATCCACATGCTCGCCGGCAACAAGGTCTCGATCGACGGTTCCCGAGACGTGCACATCAGCTGAGCCCGCAGGGCTACCATGGAAGGCTTGGAGAGATCACGCAACGGGCGCTCCGGCCGGCCCCTGAACTCCAGTAACGGCGAATCGCGTCAGGGTCGCGCACGCCAGCGGGCCTACCTGATCGCCGCCCTTCCTGACGGCGATGAGCAGGAGCTGGCGGAGCTCCGGGAGCTGCTGCGGACGGCCGGTGTCGCCGCCGTCGGCGAGATCGTCCAACGACGTGAGCAGCCGCACCCCAACACCTATCTCGGCGCCGGCAAGCTCGAGGAGCTGACGGCCGAGCTAGGGCGCGCGGACGCCAACCTGGTGGCCTGTGACGACGAGCTTTCGCCTCGCCAGGAGCGCAACCTCGAGGCTGCGCTCGGCATGCCGGTGATCGACCGCACAGCGATCATCCTCGACATCTTCGCCGCACACGCTCACAGTGCCGAGGGCAAGCTGCAGGTCGAGCTGGCCCAGCTCGAGTACAACCTGGCCCGGATGCGCGGCCTGTGGTCGCACCTCGAGCGCCTCGGCGCCGGGCGCATCGACGGCGGCATCGGTACCCGCGGACCAGGGGAAACCCAGATCGAGACCGACCGCCGTCTGGCCCGTGACCGGATCTCCGCCCTCAAGCGGAAGCTGGCCCAGGTTCGCTCCAGTCGTTCGGTGATGCGCGCCGAGCGTGAGCGGGGAGGGCTTCCGTCGGTGGCCCTGGCCGGCTATACCAACGCAGGTAAGTCAACCCTGCTGAATGCCCTCACCGGCGCCGAGGCCGGCGTCCGCGATCGGCTGTTCCACACGCTCGATCCCACTACGCGAGTGATGCGCACGGGCGGACGCGACTACCTGCTCACCGATACGGTCGGGTTCATCCGCAAGCTTCCCCATCAGCTGGTCGAGGCTTTCGGGGCCACCCTCGAGGAAACCCGGCTGGCCGGACTGATCCTCCACGTCGTCGACGCTTCGGCCCCCGAGGACGAGCTGAACGAGATGACGCGCGCTGTGGACGAGGTCCTGCACGACATCGAAGCGGAGGAGGCGCCGCGGATCCTGGTGCTGGGCAAGGCTGACCTGATCGACGAGGAGCGTCGCACGGAGCTCGGGCATCGCCGTCCCGACGCGATCCTCGTGTCCGCGGTGACCGGGGAGGGTCTGGACACGCTGAACGAGCGCATCGAGGAGGAGTTTTCCCGCACTCTGCACAGCGTCGAGCTGCTGATCCCCTACCAGGACGGCAGCCGGCTGGCAGAGCTGCACCACATCGCCGGCGACCTCGAGCGCCACGAGACCCCGGACGGTGTCCGGGTGCTGGCCCGGCTGCCGGCCACGGTGGCCGCGCGCTACCGGCCGTTCGCGCTCGACTCCCGCTCGGTATGAGCGACCCGCTACCGGTCCGCCGGCTCGATCCGCGCGCCATGCTGCCCACCCGAGCCTATCCCGACGACGCGGGCCTTGACCTGTACGCGGTGGAGAAAGTCACGCTCGAGCCCGGAGAGCGGGCTGCCGTTCGCACCGGGATCGCGGTGGAAATTGCGCCGGGTCAGGCCGGCCTCGTGCTTCCCCGCTCGGGGCTGGCGATGCGCCACGGCATCGCGCTGGTCAACGCCCCGGGACTGATCGACGCCGGCTACCGCGGCGAGGTGCAGGTGCTGCTGCTGAACACCGACCGGCAGGCATCGTTCGAGCTGGCGGCGGGGGAGCGGATCGCCCAGCTGGTGCTGCTGCGCGTGGAGACCCCCGCGGTGCTGGAGGTCGGCGAACTGGCCCTCTCCCAGCGCGGCATCGGCGGATTCGGCTCAAGCGGCGCGTGACGGCGGGCTCCTACGGCGCGGTCGGCGCGACCAACCCCCGCGACTGCAGGAACTGTTTGGCCACTACGGCCGGGTCCTGGTGCCCCAGGTCAACCGCCGCGTTCAACCGTCGCATCACCGGCGTGCTGAGCGCCGCGTCGACGCGATCAACGGTCGCGGCAAAGGCCGGGCCCTCGGCCAGCAGAGCCCGGGCCGAAACGACGGGCACGACGTTGCCCCAGCCGAACACCCGTCGGGGATCGCGCAGCAACACGTACTTGCCACTGGTCAGCTGAGCGTCGGTGGTGTTCACCTCCGCGGCTTGCACCGTGCCCTGATCGAGTGCCTGGTACTGGGCCCCGACCTCCAGCGGGCTGAACGTGGCGGGGGTGAACCGATAGGCCTGTTCGATCGCCGGCAGTCCCGCAGGGTCTTGCTCGAACTGCGGAGGAGCGCCGAGCACCAGCGTGGCTCCGACGCTGCGCAGGTCGCCGAGTTCACGCACCCCGTACTTGTCAGCGAAGCCGCGAGTCACCGCGATCGACGGCGTGTTCGTGAACGGGGTGGGGTTCAGTAGCTCCAGTCCGTGGGCGAGCGCATATTGCTGTCCGGCTCGATACGCGCCGAGTGGGGAGTGGAACGGTCGCCGATACGAAGCGACGGTGCGGTCCCAGGTCGCCAGGTACTCCGGATAGATGTCGACACGCCCGCTCTCGACGGCGGGGAGCGTGACCTCGGTGGGTCCAATGTTGCGGTTGAGAAAGACGTCGTAGCCTTGCGCCTCCAGCGCCTGCTTGTACAGCTCGCCCAGCACGAACTGCTCGGTGAAGTTCTTGTCGCCGAGCGTGATCTGAGGCTGGCCCGTGCCCGGGAGGGTCCCGGCAGCGATGCTCGTCGGGGTCGTTGTCGGGGTCGTTGCCGTTGTCGTGGTCGACGTCGCGGTCGAGTCCGGTCGCGGATCCGAGCCACGCTCACCGCCGCCGCAGCCGAGCGCGCCGAAGGACAGCCACACAGCAGCAGCCAACGCGCTCAGACGGCTTCCGCGCACGGCCATGTCGCTAGATCCCGGCAGCCCGGCGAGCGTCGGCATGAGCAGCCGCCTCCAACGTGTCGTCAAGCGTCGTGAGCGGCTGCGGCGGCCTCAGGGCGGCGGCAATCAGCCAGTCGGCGAACCAGGCGTTCTTGGGCAGCAGCGGGCCGTGCAGGTAGGTACCGATGACGTTGCCCTCGCGGACGCCCTCGTGGTTGTCGTTGCCGTTGTTGCCGTGCCCGCGCAGCACGCGCCCCAGCGGCTTCGCCGCCGGCCCCAGGTGGGTGCGCCCGCCGTGGTTCTCGAAGCC
>CAXMLR010000264.1:0-1741 GCA_964194275.1 uncultured Solirubrobacterales bacterium | reverse complement strand
CCATTGCGCTTGAGGTATACCCAGATGTTGTGGATGGGCGTGAAAAAGGAGGCGGCGTACTCTCCCGGTTGATCAAGACCGAGCCGCTGGCAGGGCCAGCGAAGGAGAGCACGCCATGGTTGATGTTACGAGGATCGCGAACGGCCGCGTGGATGATGCGCGGGTCGGGCTGGATGAGCTGGCGCGTGAGGGCGCGAGGCGGATGATCGCCGCGGCGTTGGAGGCCGAGGTCGAGGAGTACGTCGGGTCGTTCGTTGGGGAGCTGGATGAGAACGCGCGCCGGCTGGTGGTCCGCAACGGTCACGCCCGGGAGCGGCGTGTGACGGTCGGGTCGGGCACGATGGCGCTGCGGGCACCCCGCGTGAACGACAAGCGCGTCGATGAGGAGACCGGGGAGCGCCGACGGTTCTCGAGCTTCATCTTGCCGCGCTACGCGAGGCGCTCGCCGAAGGTCACCGATGTTCTGCCGGTCTTGTATCTGCGGGGCCTCTCGACCGGGGATTTTCAGCCGGCGTTGCGGGACTTGCTTGGCGAGGACGCCTCAGGGCTGTCGGCGTCGTCGATCTCGCGGTTGACGACCGTGTGGGAGGACGAGCACCTGCAGTTCACGCGGCGGCGCCTGGACTTCGTGCGCTACGCCTACCTGTTCTGCGATGGCGTGAACGTCAAGGTCCGTCTCGGTGAGGACAAGCGCCTGTGCCTGCTGGTCGTGATCGGCGTGCGTGAGGACGGCCGCAAGGAGCTGCTCGCGGTGTCGAGCGGCTACCGCGAGTCTGAGGAGTCCTGGAGCGAGGTGCTCCGCGACCTCAAGGCCCGCGGAATGAACGAGCCCAGACTCGTCACCGCTGACGGCGCGCTCGGCATGTGGGCCGCCCTGCGGAAGGTGTTTCCCGCCGCGAAGGAACAACGCTGCTGGGTGCATCGCATCGCGAACGCGCTCGACGCGCTGCCCAAGCGGGTGCAGCCCCGAGCGAAGACGATGCTCCACCAGGCGATGGAAGCCCCCACCCGCGGCGACGCGAGCCGGGCGATCGACGCGTTCGTCACGGAGTTCGAGTCGAAATGGCCGAAAGCCGCGCAGAAGCTCGTCAAGGACCGCGACGAGTTGCTCGCGTTCTATGCCTTTCCCGCCGAGCACTGGCGCCACCTGCGGACCACGAACCCGATCGAGTCGACATTCTCCACCGTGCGCCTGCGCACCCGAGTTACCCGAGGGCCCGGATCACGCAAGGCGGCGCTCGCCATGGCCTACAAACTCCTCGACGCCGCCCAGGACCGCTGGCGCAAGATCGGCGGAGCCGAGCTCGTCCCACTCGTCCGCGCCGGGGCCACCTTCATCGACGGCAAACTGCAAGAAAGGAGCGCCCCCACCGACACCACGACCA
The DNA here is from genome assembly GCA_964194275.1 of uncultured Solirubrobacterales bacterium. GTDB lineage: Bacteria > Actinomycetota > Thermoleophilia > Solirubrobacterales > Solirubrobacteraceae > Palsa-465. The sequence goes on along the minus strand of CAXMLR010000264.1, from coordinate 356 downwards.
CCGAACAAACCGACACCGACGGGTCCGTCGCCGCCTGATCCAGAAATCTCATCCACAACTATTGACAATGACTCGAACGATGGAGTCGAGCGCGTAGCGAGGGTGATATTGCTGGCTGTCGGCTGCCTTGAAGAAGGCCAACGCTGCCCCGAACACGTGCGTCACGCCGTCGCTGCCGAAGCGGAGAACGGCAGCCTGGCTCTGACTGGTGACGCTGTTCACGGTCGGGGCGTAGAGGAACTCGTCCTTGGCATCCACGGTGATGCCGTGCTCTTTGAAGGCCGCCTTGATGTAGGTGTAGTAGTGCTTGAAGATCGGGGTGTCCTGGTAGATCAGGCCGACCTTCACCGGCGCCG
>CAXMLR010000263.1:0-1693 GCA_964194275.1 uncultured Solirubrobacterales bacterium | reverse complement strand
GTCACTGGTTCGAGCCCAGTACCGCCCATGAAGGAAAGCCCCGCAAATCGGGCCCTTTACACTAGAAAGGTGCTCGGCGGGACTGACCATAGGTGCAGCGCGCGGCCGTTTCCGGCCCTTTCATCCGCGCTCGGTCCTGTCGCACCGGCGTGAGTCTGGTCAAGCTGCCGCGCCGAGGTAAGCACGTGTCAGCGCTCCTTTCGCGCCGAGCAGTTCGCGGATCTCCGCTGGGAGCGCCGCGAGAGTGAGTTGCGACGCAGACGGGTTCGGAATGCCTCACAAAGTGCTCGCTGAGCGGAGTTCCCGGTGCCAGTGGTTGGACTCCAGTCGTGCTCGAGGCCTTGACGCCTTCGGGCTTGACCGCCGCGTGCAGGCGCGTGTGGGCCGAGCGCAGGAAGTGCCGTGTGCTTTAGATCTTGATGTCCGTGAGGCCGGCCTTGAGCGCAGCCCATGGGCGGACCATGAGGGTGACGTCGGTGACGCGGTTGCTGTCATCGCTGAGCATGCGCAGGACCCCGTCGACGGGCTGGTCTTTGATCGTGCCGGCGAAGAAGGCGATCGTCTCGCGGTCACGCTCGTGGACCGATGTGGGGCGGGCGTCAGCGATGATGCCCACAACCGCGCGCCAAACACCCGCGATTCGGTCGGCGCCTACGTAGTCGCGGACGGGACTGTGGAAGCTCGCCTCCGGGGCCAGTAGGGCTGCGGCTGACGGGGCGTCTCCGCTGAGGAAGGCGTCGATCAAGCGGCGGGCGATGCTGGTCATGGGCTGCTCCTTGAGATAGTATGCTTCGAATGTCGAAGCAAGACGGTAGCGCTTCGATAATCGAAGCGCAAAGGTTGCGGCCGGGTCGGTCCGCCCGGGGCACCCGGACCGGTAGGCCGCTGCTCGTGGCGTTCGATCTGCTCGGCCGCCGGTGGGCGCTCCGGGTGCTCTGGGAGGTACGCGAGGACCCCCTCGGCTTCCGCGCGCTGCAGCAGCGCTGCGAGAGCATGTCATCCAGCGTCCTGCGCGATCGACTGACCGAGTTGGTCGGGGCCGGCCTGCTCGAAACCGACCCAGCCGGACGTTATGGCCTGACCGACCACGGCCACTCGCTGCTCGCGGCGCTCCAGCCGCTCTCCCGCTGGGCTGAGCAGTGGGGCACCGAAACCGGCCTACCTTGACGCGGAAGCGGGCACCTCGCGGACGATCGCCTTCCGCCCCCGGTGCCGCCAGCGCGCGATCGGCACGGCGACCTTAAGATCCCCAGATCGAGAAGGAACGGCGCCGCGGCACACTTCTGCTGTCACCCAATTGGCAGCGCCAGCGCCTATGGCGGCAGAACGTGCATCATCGAGTCCGTGAGGTGTCCGCACCGTCCTCTTAGCCGGTCGGTCGCACCGTGACTAGGTCGAGGCTGCTGATGCATACGTTGTCGCCGGAAGGAATCCGGAGCAGCAGGCGATGGGGCTGGGATAGAGCGGTGAAGAGGATGCTCGCGTGAGGACCTGGCGCGATGTGTAGGCCACTGGTGGTGTCCCATGTGCCATTGCCGGGGTCGAGGAAGACTGGGAGCGTTGCCGGCTGGGCGGCGGAGTAGGAGAGCCATAGGTAGTACGGGCCCGTCGTAGTAGCCGGTTCAGCTGGTAAGCGCCGCGTGAGGCTTGCCTGAGCGCCGCCGCCGCTGGAGAGTGTCAGTCTCTCTGTGTT
>CAXMLR010000262.1:0-6902 GCA_964194275.1 uncultured Solirubrobacterales bacterium | reverse complement strand
CAACCGAAAGGTTGACCTATGAGCGAGATGACCTACCTGCAGGCGATCTCCGCCGGCCTGCGCGACGAGCTCCGTGCCGACGAGCGCGTGTTGATGATGGGCGAGGACATCGGCGCGTTCGGCGGCGCGTTCAAGGTCACCGACGGGTTCATCGAGGAGTTTGGGGCCGATCGGGTGATGGACACGCCACTGGCCGAGTCGGCGATCATCGGCTGCGCCGTCGGGGCGGCGGTGGTCGGCCTGCGGCCGGTGTGCGAGATGCAGTTCTCCGACTTCATCTCCTGTGGCTTCGACCAGCTCGTGAACGTCGCAGCCAAGATGCACTACCGCCAGGGTCTGGCGGTGCCGATCGTTGTCCGACTACCGTCGGGTGGCGGCTTCTCCGGCGGTCCGTTCCATTCCCAGAACCCCGAGGCGTGGTTCATGCATTCTCCGGGCATCAAGGTCGTCGCGCCGGCCACCGCCGAGGACGCCAAGGGGCTGCTGCACGCGGCGATACACGACCCGAACCCGGTCTGCTTCATGGAGCACAAGCACCTCTACCGGCGGGTGAAGGGAGAGGTTCCTGACGGTGTGTACGAGACTCCGTTCCGCGCGCGCGTAGCTCAGGAGGGATGCGACCTGGTGGTGATCGCGTATGGCGCGATGGTGCACGTCGCGCTCGAGGCGGTTGCGGATTTGGACGGCGCATCGGTCGAAGTGCTGGACCTGCGATCGCTGGTGCCCCTGGACGAGGAGGCCGTGTTGGCCTCGGTGGAGAAGTGCTCCAAGGTGGTGATCTTGGATGAGGCGAATCAGATGTGTGCCGCGGGAGCGCAGGTGGCGGCGGTGATCGCCGAGAAGGGATTCGAGTCGTTGGATGGCCCAGTGGTCCGGGTCGCCTCGCCCGATGTTCCGATTCCGTTCTCGCCGCCGCTCGAGCAGGCGGTCTTGCCCAGCGTCGAACGTGTGAGGGAGGCGTGCCGTGAGCTCCTCGCGTACTGAGGCTCGGTCGACGGGTGGCGCTGGGACAGTCACACTCGTCGACGTGACGATGCCGCAGATGGGGGTGTCGGTGGCCGAGGGGACGGTGGTGCAGTGGCGCTCGGCGGTCGGCGATCACGTCGCGGCGAACGAGACGGTGTGTGAGATCTCGACCGACAAGATCGACACGGAGGTGCCGGCTCCCGTCTCCGGTGTGCTGGCCGAAGTGCTGGTCCCGGTCGGCGAGACGGTGCCGGTGGGAGCGGTACTGGCCCGGATCGCGGGCGTGGGCGGCTCGAGTGCCCCCGTCGCACCGGATGCCCCGGTCGCCCGTGAGAAACCCACCTCCGACGCGCGGGCGCCGGCCACCAACGGGCGCGGCGGCGCCACTCGCGGTGGTCGTTACTCCCCCGTCGTCGCGCGGATCGCCGCCGAACACGGGATCGACCTCTCGGCTGTCTGCGGCACCGGCCGCGGTGGGCGTGTGCGCAAGCAGGACGTGCTGGCCCATCTCGAGGGCGCTGAGCCACCGGGCGGCGGGAATGGCGCCACGGTCGAGGCGCCGCTGCACATCGAGAGCCCGTACCGACCCGAGCTGGCTGCGGCTCCGAGTGCGGGCGGCGGGTTGTCCCGCATGCGCCGGCAGATCGGGGAGCACATGAAGCGCTCGCTGGACACCGCTGCCACATGCACGACCTGGATCGAGGTCGACATGAGCCGGGTCGAGCGTGCGCGAGTGCCGCTGCGGCTGACCGCGCTCGCTTTCGTTGCCCGCGCGTGCGTTGCCGCGCTGCGAGAGCAGCCGGCGCTGAACGCCTGGCTCGAGGGCGATCGGTACGTCCGCCACGACGAGGTTCACCTCGGGATCGCCGTGTCGCTGGGGGACGACGGTCTGATCGTCCCTGTCGTTCACCGCGCTCACGAACTCTCGGAGGAAGGCCTGGGCAGCCGGATCAAGGATCTCGCGCTGCGCGCGCGAGCGCGGGAGCTCTCGCCCGACGAAGTGCGCGGCGGTACGTTCACGATCACCAACCCCGGCCAATACGGGTCGGTCATGGCCACCCCGATCATCAATCAACCACAGGTAGCGATCCTCGACCTGGAGGCGGTGGTCAAACGCCCGGTCGTCGTGATCGATGCTGACGGCAACGATGCGATCGCGATTCGTCCGATCACGATCCTCGGCCTGAGCTGGGATCACCGCGCGCTCGACGGCGTACAGGCGGCTCAGTTCCTGGCGTCGGTGAAGCGCCACCTGGAGGGTTTGCCTACGGCGTAGCATGGGTCAGATGAGCACGCTGGAGTTGTGGGTCTGCCAGCTGGGCACGCTCGAGTACCGCCACGCCCTCGCGTTGCAGGAGCGCATCCGGTCGGCCCGGCAAGCCGGTCTCGTACCGGACGTTCTGCTGCTGCTCGAACACTGGCCCGTGCTGACGCGCGGACGCCGGTCGGACGCGGGCGACTTGCCGATGGGCGAGGACTGGTACCGGGCGCAGGGGATCGACGTCGTCGATGTCGACCGCGGCGGCAAGATCACCTACCACGGCCCGGGACAGCTCGTCGGGTACCCGATCGTCGGCGTGGCTGACGTTGTGGCCTATGTGCGTTTGCTCGAGCAGGCTCTGGTCGCGGCGCTGGCCGAGGAGGGTGTGCCCGCACGAGCGCGGTTTGACGACGGACCTGACTTCACCGGCGTCTGGGTCGGCGAGCGCAAGATCGCCTCGATCGGGGTCCACGTCCAGCGAGGGGTGACCACCCATGGGTTCGCCGTCAATGTCGAGAACGACCTCCAGCCGTTCTCCTGGGTCGTGGCCTGCGGCTTGCCCGACGTGCAGATGACCTCGCTGATCAAGGAGACCCGGCGCCTCGCCGGGCAGATGCCCTGCTTTCGCAAGCGCGCCGCGCTCGGGGTTGCCCGGGCGCTGGGGCGCCGGCAGCGGCTGGTCAGCCTGGCCCGGCTGGAGGCAGCCGCCGGGCGGCTGCCCGACGGCGCGGACCGCGCGCTACAGCCGCAGTAGCTTCGTCACCGTTGCCGTGATCCGCTCCGGCTCGCGGGTGAGCTGGAGCCAGGTGAGCCTCACGTTTGCCCACCCGGCCAGCGTCAGCCGCTGATCATTGCGGCGGTCGCGTTCGGTGGCTTGCCGCGTCCGGTGGACGCGGTGGCCGTCGGTCTCCACTACCGCCTTTCGGGACCGCCAGACGAAGTCCACCCGGATCGCCGGCTCGCCGTCGTCGAGGTCGATCCACGCGTTGACTTCGGGTGCGGGGAGGCGCGCGTCGCGCACCAGGGCGAGGAACCGCTCCTCGAATTCGCTCCAGGTGAACGTGCTCCCCGCGACGTGCTGGTGCAGCACGTCGCGGAGGTTCGCCGCGCCGGCCCGGGTCGGGTTGCGCTCGAGCTGATCCGCCACCGCCGGCAGGTTCAGCGCCCCCTCGACCTCGGCCTGGTCGAAGGTCCGCTCCAGCCCGCGGCGATTCACGCAGGACGCGAGGTCGAGCAGGGTGCGGGCGACGGTCGTGCACGGGATGCCGTCCACGATCGTTACATCGGCGTCGACGAGGGTCCGAGAACGGTGGATCTTGATGCTCGTCCCGCGGCGCCGATGGCCCGCGTCGGTCCGCACGGTGACGTCGATGACGGCTCGGTGCTCGGCGCGCAGCTGCAACAGCGCAGCTGCCGATTGGTGCGACAGGACCGCGCCTTCGCCGCCCGCCAAGACCGCCGCCATGTATCGCCCCTTGCGAGTGAGCAGCGCCTCCGGCACGAGCGAATAGACGCTGCGATGGATCCGGTGGAGACGTCCGCTCGCGGCTCGTTTGCGGGCGCCCGATGCGGTGAGGCCGAGCCGCGTCAGCTGATCCACGCCGAACACCGCGTGCTGAACCGCAGCCAAGGCCGCGACCCCCGCATCGACGGAGGCGGCGTTCACCAGGGGGTCGGCGCTTAACGGGACTGTGGGTTGCGTTTTGCGCCGACCCTCGCTCCCAGCTGACCATGTGCGACTCATGGCGTCGATCGTGACCGAGAAAACGTCAGGCGTGGGTCACGCCCTGAGCCAAATCTGTCAAACCGAAACGTCGCCGTTGCCGAGCGCTAGCCTTGACTACGTGAACGCGCGTGAGCATGTGACCCGATCGCGGTCCAATCCTGGAGGCATGTCGGATGTCCTCAGCGTGCTCGGCACGCGGGATGTGCAGCCCCACCGGGGACGCAAGCCGCCGTGGTTCAAGGTTCCGGCGCCCGGCGGACCGCGCTACCGGGAGCTGCAGGCGCTGATCACCGAGGAGAATTTGCACACCGTCTGCCAGGAGGCCGCGTGCCCGAACATCGGCGAGTGCTGGCAGCGCGGGACGGCGACGTTCATGATCCTCGGGGACACGTGCACGCGGCGCTGCGGCTTCTGCAACGTCAAGACGGGCAAGCCGACCTGGAACGATCCGCTGGAGCCAGCCCGGGTGGCGCGCAGCGTGGCCAAGATGGGCCTCCGGCACGCGGTGATCACCAGCGTCGACCGGGACGACCTGCCTGACCTCGGCGCCGCGGCGTTCGTCGGCGTGATCCGGCAGATCCGCCGCCAGGCGCCGCGCTGCAAGATCGAGGTGCTGACGCCCGACTTCCGCGGTGAGGAGATGCCGCTGGCCAAGGTGATAGCCGAACGGCCGGATGTGTTCAACCACAACGTCGAGGTCGTCCCACGGCTCTACCCTGTGGCCCGCCGGGGCTCGAAGTTCGAGCGCTCGTGCCGGGTGCTTCGCAACGCCAAGGCAATGGGGGGTGATGGGGTGACGACGAAGTCCGGACTGATGGTCGGACTCGGCGAGAGCTTCGAGGAGATGGTCGACGCGCTCGGGACGCTGCGAGAGCACGACGTGCAGGTGATCACCGTCGGGCAGTACCTGCGGCCGACCGAGCAGCATCTACCGATCGTGCGCTACTGGCATCCGGATGAGTTCGCCGAGCTGGAGCGGGCGGCGTATGCGCTCGGGTTCGACCACATCGCGGCTGGTCCGCTCGTGCGCAGCAGCTACCACGCCGACCAGCACGTGGCCCAGCACGAGCCGAGAACCGGGCCGCTCGCCCAAGCGCGAGACGCGGTGAGCGCGTGAGGCTCCGGCTCGCCATCGCCAGCTCGCTCGCCGCGATCAGCCTGCTCCTGCTCGCGGGCGTCCCGGCGGCCCTGGCCCGCGGCGGCAGCGGCAGCTCCGGTTTCGGCCGCGGCTTCGGGGGTGGCGGCGGCGGCTTCGGCCGCGGCTTCGGCCACGGTCACTTCTTCTTCATTCCGATCGGCGGCGGCGGTGGCGGCATCCTGGTGCTGATCATCATCGGGGTCCTGTTGCTCTACGTGCTGCCGCGCGTGATCGTCTGGTGGCGCGGCCAGCAGGCTCAGGGGACCGCGGCCCGTCGCAAAGTGGCCCAGCGCGAGCGCAAGGTCGAGCTCGCGGCGGCCGAAGCGGCCGAGGATGACCCCGCGTTTGCTCCTGACGTCGTGCGCCCCGCCGCGGCACGCCTGTTCCTGGACATTCAACGCGCCTGGGATGCCGGCGACCGAATGCGCCTGCGCGCCCTGGTCGCGCCCGAGCTGCTGAGCGAATGGGAGCGGCGCCTAGACGACTTCGACCGCAAGGGATGGCGCAACCGAGTGCGACCGGTCGGCGAACCCCGAGTCGAATACGTAGGACTGCGCAACACCGGCGACGACCGCACCAAGCGCGCGAAAGTCCGGATCGAGGCGGCGCTGCGCGACTACGTGGAGGACGCATACGGTCAGCGGGTCGGCCGCGCGGACAGCCTCTCGGAGACGATCAAGGTGCGGGAGTACTGGACGCTCGGCAAGCGCGATGGCCACTGGATTCTGCTCTCGATCGAGCAGGGCGCCGAAGGTGACCACGCGCTCAGCGAGGAAATCGTGGCCAGTCCGTGGGCCGACGATCGCGGCATGCGCGACGAGGCCTTGATCGAGGGCGCCGTCGCGGAGGCCGTGCCCGATGGGACAGCCATCGCCGAAGTCGCCGACCTCGACTTCCAGGGCGATGCGCGGGCAGCGGCGAACGATCTAAGTCTGGCCGACGGACGCTTTGCCCCCGACATCCTCGAGGTCGCGGCCCGCCGCGCGGTGGCCGCCTGGGCGGAGGCGGTCGACGGCGATGACTCCCAGCTGCTGGCGCTCGCCCATCCCGAGGCTGCCCAGCAGCTGCTTCACCCCGGGGATCCGAGCCGCCGCACCCGACTGGTCGTCCGGGGCCCGCGGGTCAAGCAGATCCGGATCACCGGTCTCGACGCGGCCGCTGTGCCGCCGACGATGACGATCGAGGTCGACCTCGAGGGTCGCCGCTACCTGGAGGACCGTAACTCCGCCGCAGTTGTCGCCGGCAGCCAGTCCCGGGCCACCAGCTTCACGGAGAGCTGGTCCCTGGCTCTCGACGGCGACGATGCCCAACCGTGGCGGATCGCCTCGGTGGGCAGCCCGGTCGCGCGGCTGTAGCGCCGCGCCCGCCCGGCCACCGGGCGCGCCGCACCGAGGCGCGCACTAGGCTGGGGCCGGCATGATCCCGATCAAGGACAACATTCCCACGGACACCTTTCCGTGGGTGACGCTCGCGCTGATCTTGGCCAACGTCGTCGTGTACATCCTCAGCACCCGACACGGCGGTTCGCTGTTCAGCGGGCCCGACTCACACGAGGTGCTCAGGTACGGCGCGATCCCGCGGGCCCTCACCCACTCCGGCGTGCATTGCGCGGATCTGGCCCGCCAGACCATCAACGGCCCGCAACCGCTTGGCGTGATCTGCAACAACACGCTGTTGACCGACAACGGGATCGCCCCCGAGAACTCGCTGCCCGGCTGGCAGACCGTCCTCACCTCGATGTTCATGCACGGTTCGATTCTCCACATCGGCGGCAACATGCTCTTCCTGTGGATCTTCGGCAACAACGTCGA
>CAXMLR010000261.1:0-5349 GCA_964194275.1 uncultured Solirubrobacterales bacterium | reverse complement strand
AGGCCTCGGCGGCCTGCTCGGGGCCCTGGTCGATGGCACTGCGGACGGCGATGGTTTCAAGGCCGGGGTGATCGGTCCGGACGGCGTGCGCGCCGAGACGGTGTGGTCATGCATGCAGTGCAACGCGTGCGTGGAGGTCTGTCCGGTGGGGATCGAGCAGGCGCCGATCATCAACCAGCTGCGCCGGCGGCTGGTCGAGGACGGGGAGCTCGACTCCAACCTGCAGTCGACGCTGGAGGTCATCCACAAGTCGGGCAACTCGTTCGGTGAGAATCGGCGCAAGCGCGGCCGCTGGACCAAGGAACTCGACTTCGTGGTCACCGACGCGCGCAAGCAACCGGTCGACGTCCTGTGGTTCGTCGGTGACTACGCTTCGTTCGATCCGCGCTCCCAGCGGGTCACCCGTTCGCTGGCCCGCCTGCTGCGCGCGGCCGGGGTGGACTTCGGAATCCTGTATGAGGGCGAGCGCAACTCGGGCAACGACGTCCGGCGTGTCGGCGAGGAGGGACTGTTCGAGTCGCTAGCCGAGCAGAACATCGCGGCGATCTCCGGCTGCGAGTTCACGCGCATCGTGACCAGCGACCCGCACTCGCTCAACACGCTGCGCAGCGAATATCCCGACCTCGGCGGCAGCTGGACCGTGGTGCATCACACGGCCCTGCTGCTGGAGCTGATCGAAGCGGGCGCTCTGGAAGTGGCCGACCGCCTCTCCTACCGGGTGACCTATCACGACCCGTGCCATCTCGGACGTTTCCAGGGTGAGTACGAGGGTCCGCGGCGGATCCTGGAACTGCTGGGCTGCGAGCTGGTCGAAATGCCCCGCAACCGCGACAACTCGTTCTGCTGCGGGGCCGGTGGCGGACGGATCTGGATCGCCGACCAGCCGGGCCAGGAGCGCCCGTCGGAGAATCGCATCCGCGAAGCGGTGGACCTCCCGAAGGTCGAGCTGTTCGTCGTATCCTGCCCAAAGGACGTAACGATGTACGAGGACGCGATCAAGACCTCGGGCAATGCAGAGCGGATCGAGCTACGGGAGCTGACCGAGTTGATCGAGGAGGCGCTGGTGCACAGCGGCGAGCTCCTCCGCGCTTGATCGGCGCTCCGGCTCGCCGGGGCTTGGGTCCGCCGGCAATAAGTTCTCGACGAACCCTCAGCTACGCGGACGGCGCTTCTCGGTGTCATAGAGCGGGAACGGCGCCACCGTAGCGCTGATCACGCCGTCGCCGAGTGCGACTTCGACCTGCTCTCCGGGCTGGGCCAGATCTCGCTCGATCGCCGCCATGCCGATCACTTGCATGTCGAAGGTCGGGCTCTGGCACGGGCTGCGGAGGATCCCGACCTGGCGCCCGTCGCGCGTCACCGCAGCGCCGTACTCCGGCAACTGCTCGCCGTCGATCTGCAGCGTCATCAGCAATCGCGGAGTGCCCTGGTCCGCGATCGCCTGTAGCGCCTCGCGGCCCACGAAGTCCCCGGGCTTGTCCAACTTGATCACGTTGTCCAGCCGGACCTCGTACGGGTCGGTGTCGTGGGGGAAGTAGTCGATATCGGGGAACAGCAGCCCTGACTCGATCCGCAGCATCTCGATCGCCGAGAGACCGATCGGCCGCAGCCCATGGGGTTGGCCGGCGCGCAGCAGGACGTTCCACAGCTGCTCGGCGTTCTCGACGCCGCAGTACAGCTCAAAGCCGAGCTCGCCCGAATACCCCGTGCGTGACAGCCAGCAGGGCACTCCCCCCACACTCACGTCCTCGTGGACGAAGCGGAAGTAGCGCAGCGTGCCGACGTCGGCGCCCTCGGTGATCGGCGCCAGCACGTCACGAGCGTTGGGACCCTGCAGCTGCAGATGCGGCATCTGCGCGGTGCGGTCCTCAATCTGCACGTCGAGCCCGCGGTCAGAGGCGACCTTCTTGAACCATGCCAGGTCGGAGTCGTAGCTGGTGACCGAAAGGCAGTGGTCGTCGCCAAGGCGGAAGACGGTGCCGTCCATCACCATCTTGCCCTGTTCGTCACACAGTGCGCCGTAGCGGACCTGCCCGATCTCCAGCGCAGCCATGTCATTGGTGAACAGCGCGTCGGCCAGTGCGACCGCGTCGGGACCGCGCAGGTCCCACTTGCGCAGCGGCGACTCATCCCACAAGCTGCACGTCGTCCGCGTGGCCTGATGCTCGGCGACCGGGTCGCCGAAGTCCGCGGCCCAGGCCCAGCCCTCCCAATCCGTCCAGCTCGCGCCGGCCTCTCGCTGGACCGTGTCGAACGCCGTGCGCTGCAGATCTCCGGTCGAAATCTCACTCACCCCTCGGATTTGATGAATTTGTTCAAACGGTGCGCCGATTTATATCGCACCCGGGTTGGCGTAGCCAGGGTGTCGGCGCAGATCGCTGGCTACCTCCGGTGATGACGAGAAAATGGCACAATTGGTACAGAAATGGCTCTGTTGGCAGGCACGCCCCCGGGCTCAGCGACGGGCGCAGGGCCGGTGGGGTGCGGGGCTGGAGGCATGCGGCAGTGGCGCGCTGATCTTCGCCTACCAGTGGCCTAGTGGGCATCGCACTCGGCCTCGGCGCGGCTCTCTCCTGGGGGTTCGCTGACTACTTCGCGGCGGTTGCCTCACGCAACCTCGGCGCACTGCGCGTAGTGCTCGGCTTTCACCTCGCGGCGTTGATCCCGCTCACGGCGCTGGTGCTCGCGACCAACGCCCTGGCGCGCGTCAGCGTCGTCCAGCTGGCACTGTTCGTGCTGATCGGCGCCGTCGGCTGGATCTCGTACCTGGCCTTCTACGGCGCGCTCGAAATCGGGCCGATCTCGGTGCTGAGCCCGATCGTGTCAGGCTACGCCGCCGTCACGGTCCTGCTCGCGGTCGTGATCGCCGGTAACCGCCTGTCGCCGCTGCAGGCGACGGCTGTGGGCATCACGATCGTAGGCGCGATGTCCGCCTCGGCGGACCTTCGCGCGATCGCCCGGGCGAAGCTGGAGAGACGCTCGGCCCTCGGCTTCGCGCTCGCGCTGAGCGCGATGGCTCTCCTGGGCGCGTTCGTGTTCGGGGTGTCCTACTACCGTCAGCGGATCGGCTGGCTCGGGCCGATCTTCCTCGCCCGGGGCTTCGCGGCGCTGTTCCTGCTCGGTCACGTCCTTGCGAGCCGCGCACCGGGACGAGGCAGCGGGGCACGGTCGGGGGGCGGCGGGGGGGCGGCGGGTCGGCGATCACGGAAGCTGGTCGTGACGATCATGCTGCTCGCGTTGTTGGACACCGGCGGCTACGTTTGCTTCAACCTCGGCGTGGGGCACGCCGCCACGGCAATCGTCGCGGCCGCTTCGGCGCCATACGCGCTCGTGCCGATCGCGATGGGCGTGACACTGTTCGGCGAGCGTCCCACGCGGGCTCAGTGGGTGGGCGTCGGACTGGTGATCGCGGGCGTGGTCGTGCTCGGAGCCGTCACCTGAGCCGGGTCCCTGGCGCGGATCACGTGCGCGTGATGCTGACCTCGGTTCCGTGCACCGTGGTCGAGGCGCCCATGTCGCTCGGAACACCAGGGTTCAGGACGTTGACGTTCGCCCGCTGAGCTTCTCGCCGTGGCCAGCGTCCCTTGGGGGAGAACGCCACGCCTCGTGGCACGTCCTCGGTCAGGACGACCGCCAGCTCGAGTTCTCCGGCTGTGCTCCGCAGCAGAGCCCGATCGCCCTCGCCGAGCCCACGTTCGGCTGCGTCCAGCGGATGGAGCGCAACCGTCGCAGCCCCGATACGCCGTGCGATCTTGGGCTCATTGGTGAAGCTGTCGTTGAGCATCCAGCGCGAGGCCGGGGTCAGCAGTCGCAGGCGTCCGCCGGCCGGGCGCGGATCGGCGAGCGGAAGGGCAACGCGCGGATGCCCGTCGGCCTGCGCTCGATCGGACGCGAGCTCGATCCGGCCGCTGGGGGTCGGGAAGCGCAGATCCGCGAACTGGATCAGCGGCTCGGGATGGGGCCATACGGTGCCGCGCCGCGCCAGAGCGGCGAAGTCGAGACCGAGGCCCGTCCCCTCCAGCAGATGGGCGATCACTCCGGCGTCGGACTCCTGCAACTCGGGATCGCGCATCCCCATCGCGACTGCCAGCCGGCGAAAGATCTCCGAATTGGGCAGCGACTCGCCCATCGGTTCGGCGGCCTTGACCTGGGCGGAGAGGCTGAGGTTGAAGTAGGAAGCGACGATGTCATCGCACTCGAGGAAGCTGGCGGCCGGGAGCACGACGTCGGCAAGATCGGTGGTGTCGGTTCCGAACAGGTCGATGGCGACGGTGAACAGGTCCTCGCGGGACAGGGCCTGGTGCAGCCGCCCCTGCTCGGGGTTGGAGGCGGCGATGTTGATGTTCCAGCACAGCAGCGCGCGGGAGCGCTGGGGGTCCTCCAGGCAGCTCACGAGGTCCATGTGGCTGATTGGCTCTGGAGCGCGGCCCCCGGGGTCCGATCCGCGCACGTAGTCCTCGTCGAGCATCCGACTGGCGGTGCCGTTGAGGTAGAGCAGGCCGGTGCCCGGGCGCCCGAGGTTTCCACTCAGCGCGGCGATCTGGGCGACCGCCCGGACGGCGTTACCGCCGCGGGGCTGCCGCTGGAAGCCCTGGCCGATCCACAGCAGTGACGGACCGGTGCCGTAGCATCGCGCCGCCTCCTCGATCGCTGCCGCCGGAACGCCCGTGAGCTTCTCGCCCCACTGCGGCGTGCAGTCGGCCAGCAGCGGCTCGAGCTCCTCCAAGCCGACGCTGTGCTCGGCGAGGAGATCCGCGGCGAGCAGACCATCGCGGCTGATCACGTGGGCAAACGCGAACGCCAGCGCCGCGTCGCTGCCCGGGAACGGCTGTAGGTGGAGATCGGCGGCGCGCGCGGTCTCGGTGCGTACCGAGTCGACCACCACAATCCGTCCGGGGGCCTCGGGCAGCCAGTGCTCGTGCTGATGGGGGGCCGAGGCCGATGGGTTCGCCCCCCAGACGAGGATGCAGCTCGCGTCCCTGGCCGTGCGGGGATCAAAGCCTTCCTCCGAGGTTCCGTACAGGTAATCGAGCGCCACGTGCCCCGCCTTGTTGCAGATCGTGTCGGGGTCGACCTCGCGCGCTCCCAGGCGGCGCATGAAGCGCATCGGGAAGTGATAACCAAGCAGCGCGAACGTGCCGGTGTAGTGGGCGTTGAGGATCGTTTCAGGCCCCGGACCCTCGGCGATCGCTGACAGGCGAGCAGCGATCTGGGTCAGCGCTTGCTCCCAGGAGACGCGACGAAATCGTCCGTCTCCCTTGCGTCCGTTGCGAACCAGCGGCGTCTGCAGGCGTGCCTGCGGATCGAGCATGATTCCGTTGTAGGCCGTCGCGCACTTAGTGCACAGCC
>CAXMLR010000260.1:0-4071 GCA_964194275.1 uncultured Solirubrobacterales bacterium | reverse complement strand
GTTGGGGAGAACCAGATGGCCATTGACAGAGCCTGGATGCTCTCGGTCGTCGCCGCTGGCGACGTGGTGAAAGGGTGTGGGTTAGCGAAATCAGTCCCGCGCCCGAGCTGTACCTGCTGCAGCCGCCGGTCGTTCTCGGCTCCCATGCCGACTGGTTCGAAGCTCTCAGCCACCCGGCGATCCCGGACACCGGCGGTCGAAGTGCTCCGGGAGACGCTGCGAGCGTCGGACTATACGTAGGAGGCGTCGATCCTCCGATGGAGCGCGTGCGCAAGCTAGCTACAGCAGCGCGAAGGTAGCTACAGCATGCACCACGGTCTTGCCGCCTTGGTCGACGTCTGCGTCGCAGAGCAACAGGTGGTCGCCCTTCTTGCGCACTCGTGCGTTCACAACGAGAACCCCCTCGCGTGCTGCCGTCAGGTAAGCGAGCGTGAGCTGGCTGGTGGCTGGCACCTCACCGTCATCCGTGCGGCTGCGCGCTGCCAAACCCATAGCCGAATCCACCAGGGTTGCCAAGACCCCGCCATGGACGGTGCCCGCGGGGTTCAGGTGTTTGTGCTCGGCCGCGAACTCCAGCCGCGCCCGACCATCCTCGGCAGTTTCCTCGCGCACGCCCAGTTCGCCAGCAAAGCCATCCACGATTCGCCTCTACCCGCTGGGACGGTGAACCAGCCAAGGATCGCACGGATGACGACCGCAGCCTCGGTTGCCGAGAGACGCAGCGGGTAAAGAAATGTCCCCCTTCGCCGCGCTCGAGTCGAGCCAGCGGGCCGACGGGTTGCACCGCCGCGGAGCTATCGGCGGCGTCGACGATTGTCGCCTCGCCGCCGAGAAGCTGCAGAAGCGACTCGGGTGCGCCGGGCTTTGAGTACGTGTGTTGGCCGAACGTCAATCAGTCGGCTGGCGGTAGGTCGAGCGTCTTGTGCTCCGGCACTCCTTCGTCGATTTCCTTGGCGCGTTCGATCTCCGCGTTGACCTCGGCGCCGAACAGGACGGCGATGTTGGTGAGCCATAACCAGACGAGCAGAATGATTCCTGCCGCGAACGAGCCGTAGGTCACGTTGAAGCTCCTAAAGTTGGCAAGGTAGTCCGAGAACAAGGCTGATGCTGCGAGCCAGACACCTACTCCGGTTAGCGCTCCTGGGGTAATCCAGCGGAACCCGCGCTGGCGCACGTCAGGAGTGACGTAGTAGATGAAGGAGAACGCGAGCAGCGCGCCTGCGAAGGCTCCGGGCCAGCGAGCGATCCTCCACGCCAAGGCCGCCTCGGGCCCCAGCACATCACGCGCAACCCCCCCGCCGGCGAACATCAGCAGCAGCGTCGTCAGGACCAGGGCCATCAGCACGAACGTCGAACCGACGTCGATCGCTTTGCGACGTACGAAGCTGCGCCCGCGCGGTGACTCGAACACGACATTGAGTGCACGTCGCGTTGCCTCGAGATAGCCGGTAGTCCCGTAGAGCGCTGTGGCGATCGCTACTACGAGACCGGCGGCGGCGGTGCCTTTGCTCCTTAGCGCCGCCCGCACGGCGGCGTCCAGTGGGGCGAGGGTGTCCGCTGGGACAACTCGCCGGAGGTGGCCGATGATCGCGTTGTAGGTAGCTGGGAACTCGCCCAACAGCCCGAGGAGCGACACCGCCAGCAGCAGCGTGGGAAACAGCGACATCAGTGCGTAGTAGGTCAGCGCTGCGGCGTGATGGGTGCCTTGATCGTCATAAAAGGACACCACCGAGCGCTTCGCTATCAGCCACGCGCGCATCACGAGCGAAACGTATCGAGCAATCCGTAACCTGCGACATCGCGGATGCGCGAGGCGATCGTTCTTGGAAGCGGGCGTGGAAGCACTAGGCCGCAGCAAACGGCGACAGACGAGCGTCCGCACGCCGGAATAAGCGAGTAAAGGGGGAAAGCTCCTTTCGCGGGTTCGAATCCCGCCCTCCTTGTTGACGCGCCCAGCTTGCAACCCGAGCGCTGGGTTGCAAGCGCGGGTGGTCGATCCTCACGTCTTTCGCCTTGCCACTCGCGGTGACGGTGCCCCCGTAAGCCATCGGTGGCCACGCCGATCACTGTAACGGCGATCCATCACGGACGACGATTGCGGCACAGAGCCGCTCCGGGTGGGCGGGCGAGAGGACTTCGTCCCCGCGTAACCGGGCGAGTAATGCGGCGCAGCCACGGCCAACCTGGCGAGCGCTCTCAGTTCCCCGGTGAGCGCCCTACCTCCCGCAACCAACGACGCAGACGCCGGATCCGGCTCGTTCGCCCCCGGTTGGAGATCGTGTGCACCGCCACCCGCCATTCGCGCAGCGTCATGCCGTCCGGAATGTCCGGAGGCTCGACGTAGTTCATTTGTTCCATGAGTCACCCGACCGGCAGTTGGCGCGGCTCCAATCGGCGAGGGCGTCTTGCGCGGCGTCAGCGCGGTCTTGGGCAGCACGATAGACCGCAAACCCGTCGGACGCCGGCGCTCGGCTCCATGCCCGGTAGGCAATGTCGGCCTCTGCCTGCGCTTCGCGTCGGTCGTAGTCAAGCTCGTAGCGGGTCCAGTCGACAGCCTCGAAGGGGCCGGACAGGCTCCCGACGGGAGCCTGTTCACGGCGTGTGTAACGTAGCGCCATACAGCTCCTGCGCATCGAGGGACGACAGCGGATCACTTGCGTCCCGCTGGATGTCTCGCGAGCGGAGCTGTCACTGTGGTGCGAGCTCGGCCCGGAGCTTGTCTAATCCGAGTCGCATCCGGCCCTTCACGGTGCCGGTGGGGAGTTGTAGCCGCTCGGCGATCTCTGTGTGGCTGAGGCCGCCGAAGAAGGCCAGGGCGATCACCTCCTGCTGCAGCGCGGGCAGCTGATGAAGCGAGGCTCTGAGTCGAGCTCCTTCGTCGTCTCGCTCAACAGCATCGGCCACGGAACCCGCCGCGGGTAACTGGTCAAGCCCATCGTCAGACTTGTGCAGCCGGTTGCCGCGACCTGTTCTGCGAATCATGTCGATACAGCGGTGGCGTACCAGCGTCAGCATCCACGCGCGCGCGCCGCCACGGGCGGGGTCATAGCTCGTGCGGGCGCGCCAGATGGCGAGAAAGCCCTCCTGCACCGCGTCCTCGGCACGCTGCGGATCACGGCATATGAAGCGTGCAACCGCATAGGCCTTCGCGCCGTAACGGTCAAACAACTCCTCGAACGCGACCGTGTCGTCGGCCTGAACGCGGCCCATCAGCTCCTCATCGCTGGCGCGGGTGGGCGAGGCAGCTATCACAACTCCGCCGGGGAAGCGTTTCGGACCGGCCCGGGTTCAAGCAAGAACAGTTCGCACGCGCACCCAGGGGTCGTCTGGTTCGAGCTCCGTGAGGCGACCACCCGGCGGCGAGGCAGCTCCTCGATCACTGCGGTGAACCGATCCTGGGTAACGGTCTGGAAGGCCACGTGTGCGGGCTCATCGAGCCCGGCCTTAGCTCGTGAGCCGTTCGCCCCCGATCGAGGTGGGCTCGGCGCAGCAGGTGCACCCTGGTCGAGTCGATGAACGTTACGTCAGAGACATCGACGGTGATCATCGCCACGCCGGCCTGCGCAACGTGCAGAAACTCGCGTTCGAGCAACGGGGCGTTGGCCAGATCCAATTCTCCTCGGACGGCCACGCGATGCGGGCTTCCCCGACGCTCGCTACTCACCGCGAACTGCGCCAGCACCGGCCTTTCGGGGCCCATCGGCCCGTCCCCTCAGCCATCGAGATGGCACCTGTGGGAGTTCCGCAAGCGCGCTCTGGTCGTCGCGTCCCGTCGCTCCGTTACCACCGATGCTACTCGCCCGAAGAAATCATTGCCTGAACCGTCGCTACCGGCGAGCCGGCCCGGGCCACCGGGTAACGTGGGCCGGGTCGGCGAAGCTGCCGGCGCGCCTCCCATCAACGAAAGGAAACGCCCATGGCCGTGAAGTTTGGGTTGCTGGCTCTGCTCGAAGCCAAGGCTGACAAGGGTCCCGATCTCGGCGCGTTCCTCGAAAGTGGCCGCGCGATCGCAGAGGCAGAGGGGGGCACCGTCACCTGGTACGCATTCAGGCTGAGTGAGACCACGTACGG
>CAXMLR010000259.1:0-7272 GCA_964194275.1 uncultured Solirubrobacterales bacterium | reverse complement strand
ACTTGTCGCCGACCTCCTTCATCGCCGGCAGCAGCACCGTATTGAGCGTGGGCACCGCGCCGATCTTCTCGTTGCAGCGGTCGATCCACTCCTCGACGCCCTCCTTCTTGCGGCGCAGGATGTGGTAGTGCAGCGCTTCCTCGGGCTCCATGCCGGCGGTGGGATCGGCCTTCTCCTGCGCCTCCTCGGGACCCTTGGACTCAAAGTGGGCGATGAAGCGCTCGAGCGCGTCCTCGCGGCGGTTGAACACCAGGTCGTCGGCGAGCTCGCGCTCCTCGGGGGGGATCTCGGAGTAGGGAGTGATGTGGTTCGGGTTGACCATCGCGAGGTCGAGCCCCGCCTCTACGCAGTGGTGCAGGAACACGCTGTTGAGCGCGCTGCGGGCCGGAAGCCCGACGCCGAACGAGACGTTGGAGACGCCGAGAGAGGTCTTGACGCCCGGGATTTCCTGCTTGATCAGGCGGATCCCGTCGATGGTCGCCACCGCCGAGGGCTTCCATTCGTCATCGCCGGTGGTCAGCGTGAAGGTCAGACAGTCGAAGATCAGCAGCTCCGGATCGAGTCCGTGCTCATCACAGCAGAGCTGCTTCAGGCGCTGGGCGATCTCGAGCTTGCGCTCAGCCGTCTTCGCCATCCCGACTTCGTCGATGGTCAGCGCGATCAGCGCGGCGCCGTGGGCCTTGGCGATGGGAACGACCCGGTCGAGCTTGGCCCGTCCCGCCTCGAGGTTGATCGAGTTGACGATCGCTCGCCCGGGAATCTGCTGGAGGGCGAGATCGATCACCTCGGGCTCGGTCGAGTCGACCTGGATCGGTGAAGGCTGGGTCAGTGAGACGCGCTTGGCGACCTGCCGCATCTGTTCGTCCTCATCCTGGCGCTCGGTCAGTGCCACGCACAGGTCGAGCACGTGGGCGCCGCCGGTGACCTGATCCTCCGCCACCGTCACCAGGCCGTCGTAGTCGTCGGCCAGGAGCATCTCCTTGGCCTTGCGTGAACCCTGAGAATTGACGCGCTCGCCGACCAGTGTGGGGCGCGGGTCCTGGACCAACGCGGTGGCCGCGATCATGCTGCTCAGGTGGGGCGGGCGGGGAGCTGGGCGCTCGCCGGGGACGCTTCCGCGGACTCGCGCGGCGATCGCTTCGATGTGCGCCGGCGTCGTGCCGCAGCAGCCACCGACGATCCCGACGCCGTAGCGGTCGACGAACTCACCGAGCACACGCGCCAGCGGCTCGGGCTCCTCAGGAAAGATCGTCTCGCCGCCCGGCCCCTGGAGCGGGAGTCCGGCGTTGGGGATGCAGTGGACCGGCACCGAACTTGTCTCGCCCAGGAAGCGAATCGCGTCGCGCATGTCCTCGGGGCCAGTCGAGCAATTCAGCCCGATGATGTCGACCTCCAACGCCTCAAGCGTGGCCAGCACCGCGCTGATGTCGGTGCCCAACAGCATCTTGCCGCCGTTGGGCAGCAGCGAAACGCTGCACTGGATCGGAAGGACGCGGTCCTCGAGCTTGAATGCTTCACGCGCGCCGAAGATCGCCGCCTTGACCTCCAGGATGTCCTGGGCCGTTTCGATGATGATCAGGTCGACGCCGCCCCTGACCAGCCCCTGGGCCTGCTCGGTGAAGACCGTCAGAAGCTGCTTGAAGGTGATCTGCCCGAGGGTGGGGTCGTCGCTGGCCGGCAGGTAGCCGGTGGGGCCGATCGAGCCGGCGACGAAACGCGTATCGCCCGCGGCCCTGCGGGCGATCTGGGCGGCTTTGACGTTGATCTCCTCGGTGTGCTGGTCGAGGCCCCATTCGGAGAGCTTCAGGCGCGAGGCCTGGAAGGTGTCGGTCTCCAGGACCTCGGCGCCCGCCTCGAGCATCGAGCTGTGCACACCCTCGATCACATCCGGGCGGTTGAGCACCAGCACCTCGTGACAGCGTCCCGGAAGGCCGTAGTCGTTCTCGAGGCTCAGATCGAACTGCTCGAGCGTCGCACCCATGCCGCCGTCATAGACGACGACACGTTCGCGAAGGGCGGCGAGCAGGTCACGCATGACCGGGCACTCTAGCGAACCTTGACATAGTTGTGGCAAGGTTGCGCGGCTCGGTCTAGTCCGCGCCAGCGGGCTGGGTGACCAGCGCGGAGAGCACGACCTGCGAGCGCGTGCGCTGAACCATGCCGTCGCGCTGCAGTTCCATGATCAATCGCTCGAGGTCGGCGTTGTCCTGCGTGCGGACCCGGGCGATCGCGTCGGCCTCGCCGGTGACGCTCCACGCCTCAACGACCTCCGGATGTCCGCGGAGGGTCTGAGCCACCGTGTCCAGCAGCGTCCCAGGTGCGAAGAACAGCTCGATCAGGGCCTCGGTCTGGTCGCCGAGCGCTGCGTGATCGATCACTGCCGTGAAGCCCCGCAGGGCGCCGCGCGCGCGGAGGCGGTCGACTCGCCGCTTGACCGCGGGTGAAGACAGGGCGACATGCCCCGCGATGTCGTCATAGGTGCGCCGGCCATCTTCGACCAGCAGCGCAAGAATCTTGCGGTCAGAAGCGTCCACGCGGTGATCTCTTGCGCAGATTACATCTATTTCGGCATCGACAGCCGCCGATGCCCGAGATAGGCTGGGTAGGTGTCCGCCGTCAAGCTCGCCCGCGTCCTGTTCGACGAAGCTCACAGCGAGGCGTGGACGATTCGGCCGGAGCTGGCGGCGAGGATGCAGCCGGCCCATCCAGATGACTCGTCCTACGCGCGCGCCGCGTCAGCGCTGGCCGAGCGCGACTTTGTCGTGAAGGTCAACGTCCAGGAGCCGCTGCGGGCCACAACGCTCGAGGGCTGCGACGTGCTGGTGATCGCGCATCCGTCGGAGCCGGCATGGGAGCGCACCACGGGCACGGGCTCGCCACGTCTGAGCGGCGCTGAGCTCGACGCGATCGAGGCCTTCGTGGATCACGGCGGCGGCCTGATCGTGCTCGGCGAGACCGAGCAGGAGAAGTACGGCAGCAACCTGAACGAGCTGTTGGCGCGATTCGGGCTCCACCTCGACAACGAGACCGTCCAGGATTACGAGCACCACGCCGGTGCTCCGAGCTGGGTGCTCGCCGAGCTGACCGAGGGCGCGCGCGGGCGCGGAGGCGACGTGCTCGCCCACGTGACCGAGGCCTGCCTGTACCGCTCGACGACGATCTCCGCCGGCAACGGCGCGCGGGTGGTGGCCCGCACCCACGCGAGCGCGTCGGCTCCAGGTGCGGCGCTGATCGCGACCACCGAGCACGGCGCCGGCCGGGTGGTCGTCGCGGGCGACTCCGATCTGTTCGGAGATGACTGCATCGATCAGCTCGACCACCGCGCTCTGTGGCTGAACCTCATCTACTGGGCGGCCCCGGTCCGGGGCGACGATCACCGACGTTCGGCCAGCAGCCGCGATGAGCCCGCGTGGGCGCAGCTACGCCAGCACACCGACGAGCTAGCCCTGCTGCAGGGCCCCGACGGCTCCCTGTCCGGCGACCCTGACGCCGCAGGGCGACACGGAGCGGCGATCATCGAGGCGATCGGCCGGCTGGCGCCGCGGTTCCCCCATCAGGCCGAGTACCTGCGACGCGTCCGCGCAGAGCTCCAAGCGTGGATCGATGGCGGGTTCGGCAAGCCGGACTTCACCCAGTCGCTAAAGGTGTTCCGCCCCGAGCAGCATCGGGTCGACGGACTCGAGCACCTCGTGTTCTTTCCCATGTATAAGCAGAACGGCTCACGCGACACCTGCTTCGAGGCCCTGTGGATCCGCGTGCCGTGGCCCGATTGGATCGCGGCGCTCGAGGGCACGCGCTACGAGAACCGGAAGTTCGTCCCGGTCGAGCTGCTCAGCGGCACCCGGGGTTATGACAGCGAGTGCGCCGTGCTGTTCCCGGAGACCGTCTCGGTGTCCGGTCAGCCGGTGAACAACTTCGGCGCGATCTTCTGCGACCGGGAAGCGGGACGGCTTCGCCGAGTCGCCGGCGTGGCGGCCGACCTGCTGTCGCTCAATCTCCCGCCCGACGCGGCCGCCCTGCTTCAGAGCCCGCCCGTGTGTCAGCAGGCGTACATCCTCTGGGATCTGATTCACGACCGCGCCCACTCCCACGGCGAGCTGCCCTTCGATCCGTTCATGATCCGCCAGCGGGCGCCGTACTGGATGTACGCGCTCGAGGAGCTGCGTTGTGATCTCACCGCCTTCACGCAAGCGCTCGAGCTCGAACGCGATGGCGTTGCGTTTGCGCGGCACGTCCAGTACGCGATCCTGCTGGACCGCCTGCTCCGCTTCCCGATCACCGGCACTCGGGTGCGCAACTACGACGGGCTCGGCGGCCAGCTGCTGTTCGCCTATCTGCATCGACGCAAGTTCCTGCACTGGACCGACAACCAGCTGACGATCGACTGGGACCGGATCGGCAACGGTGTGAGCGCTCTGTACGCCGAGGTCGATGAGCTCTATCGCCGTGGGATCGATCGCTCCAAGCTCGCGCACTGGGCGGCCGCCCATGATCTCGTGGCTGCCAACGTCGCGCCCGCGATTGGGTCACGCTGGGCTGCGGACGCGCGGGACTTCGCCGAAGTGGAGGATCCGCGCTCGTACGTCGATCTTGTCCTGGAGGAGGAGTTTCCGCTGTCGATCTTCTATTCGGCACTGAAGGCTAAGCTCGCCGCGTGATTGAGCGCGGATTCGGCTCCGACAACGCGGCCAGCATCCATCCCGAGGTTCTGGCCGCGATCGGCAGGGCCAACGTCGGCCATGCGCCGGGATACGGGCGTGACCCCCTCACCCAGCGCGTCGAGACGCTGTTCGCGGAGCAGTTCGGGGCGGCGGCACGGGCGTATCTGGTGTTCAACGGCAGCGCGGCCAACGTGCTGTCCCTGCGCACCGCGTGCCGTCCGTGGCACGCGGCGATCTGCGCGCAGTCGGCGCATTTGAACGTCGACGAGGCAGGCGCTCCCGAGTCGATCGCCGGCGTGAAGCTGCTGAGCGTCCCGGCGGAGCACGGGAAGCTCACCCCGGGGCTGGTCGAGGGCGCGATCGCGCGAATCGGGGACGAACATGCCGTCCAGCCTCGCGTCGTGTCGATCTCGCAATGCACCGAGTTGGGCACCGTCTACAGCTGCGCGGAGATCTCGGCGCTCTCGTCGCTGGCCCACGGGCACGAGCTGGTGTTGCACATGGACGGGGCGCGGCTGAGTAATGCGGCCGCCGCCCTGAAGGTTCCGTTGCGCGCCCTGACCACGGATGCCGGCGTCGACATTCTCTCGTTCGGAGGAACCAAGAATGGCCTGCTCGGAGCGGAGGCCGTCGTGGTCCTCGATCCGGAGCTGGCGGTCGGCTTTGACTACCTGCGCAAGCAGTCGTTGCAGCTGGCATCGAAGATGCGATTTCTCGCGGCACAGTTCGAGGCGCTCTTGACCGACGAGTTGTGGCGACGCAGCGCTGAGCACGCCAACGCCATGGCCGCGCGGCTGGCCGACGCGGTACACGGGCTCCCCGGTCTGGAGATCACCCACCCGGTGCAGAGCAACGCGGTGTTCGCGGTGCTGGCGCGGGGTGCGATCGCGGCGCTGCAGGAGCAGTTCGCGTTCTACATCTGGGATCAGCGCCGCAACGAGGCGCGTTGGATGTGCTCGTGGGACACGACCGAGGAGGATGTCGACACGTTCGTCGCTGCCGTGGCCGCGGCGTTGTGAAGGCGGGCGAGCGGGCGGCTCACAAAATCAGCCTGCGCTCCATGAAGCGGATCGCCAGCCGCCATGAGATGAGCGCGAACACGATCAGAAACGCCAGATGCCCTACGTCGGCGAAGCTCTCCCGGCCGAACACCACGTGGCGCACAAGCTGCACGCAGTGGAACAGGGGATTGAAGTTACCAGCCACCTGCGCCCATTGGGGCAGCGAGGTGAGCGGGAAGAATGTGCCCGCGACCAGGAACATCGGGGTCAGCAGGCCGCTCTGCCAGTAGGAGAAGCTCTCGATCTTGGCCGCCTTGGCCGCGACGAAGATCCCGAAGCACGCCCATCCGTAACCCGCCAGCGCGGCGATCAGGGGCACGAGCAACATGCCCCAACTGGGCTGGAGTCCGAAGACCATCGCCACCAGCATCGGCACGCATCCGTAGACGCCGGTGCGCAGTGAGACCCACAGGGCCTCTCCGGTGACGAGCTCCTCGGTGTCGACCGGCGCGGCCAGGATCGCGTCGTAGGTGTGCTGGAACGAGTACTTGATGAACGTCGAGTACATCGCCGGAAACGCGCCCGAGAACAGGACGGTGGTGGCGACGATCCCGGTGCCGACGAAATCGATGTAGTTGTATCCGGCGACCTTGCTGACCAGCGAGCCGAATCCGAACCCGAAGGCCAGCAGGTAGATCGTCGGATCCACGGTCGAGGAGAAGGTCGACGAGCGCCAGAACGAGGAGAAGTTCACGACCTCGCGGACCATGACGCCCTGCAGCGCCGCTCGCTCGAGCCGTCCCAGAGGGCGCCTGCTGACTCCGCTCATTCGATCTCCTCGCCGGTCAGCAGCACGAACACGTCCTCCAGGTTCGTGGTGCGGCGCTCGCCGTCGAACCCGTTCGCGCCGTTGCCTCCCAGCAGCGCCACCGACGTCCCGGTGCGGCGCGTCTGCCAGCCGCGCGAGCGCGCCTCGGACTCGACCTCGGCCAGCCTCGCCGGAGAGCCGTAGACCTCGGTGGCGTGAGCGCCGGCGTGCACGCGCACGAGCTCAGCCGGCGCCCCGACGGCGACGACCTTCCCGTGCGAGACGATCGTGACCGAGTCGCACAGTCGCTCGGCCTCCTCGATGTAGTGGGTGCTCATCAGAATCGAGACGCCCTCGGAACGCAGCAGATCGATCAGCGCCCACAGCTCCTGCCGGACCTGAGGATCCAAACCGACCGTGGGCTCGTCCAGCAACAGCAGCCGGGGCCGGTGCAGCAGCGCGCGAGCGATCAGCAATCTGCGACGCATCCCGCCGCTGAGCTGCTCGACGGTCGAGTCAGCGCGGTCGAGCAGGTTGACGGTGCGCAGGACACGCTCGATCGCCGGCCGGCGCTCGAGCGCCGGCACCCGGTACAGGTGCGCGAACACGCGCAGGTTCTGCTCGGCCGTCAACGCAGCGTCGAGATTGTCCAGCTGGGGGACGACGCCCATCTGGGCCCGGGCCTGCTTGGAATCTTCAGGCAGCCGGTAACCGAGCACCGTGAGCTCGCCTTCGTCGGCGATCACCTGCGCGGTCAGCGCCTTCATCGTGGTGGACTTGCCGGCGCCGTTGGGGCCGAGGA
>CAXMLR010000258.1:0-4385 GCA_964194275.1 uncultured Solirubrobacterales bacterium | reverse complement strand
TCGATCGCCATGTGGATGTCCTCGTCGCCGTCGGCGAACCGGAAGCTGCCATCGCTCAGCTCCTGCCCTACGTCGTCGAGCGCACGGTGAAGCTGATCGCGATCCTCGGCGGAGATGATCTCCCGTTCGGCCAGCATCGACGCATGCACCCTGGACTGCTCCACGTCGTAGGGGCCGAGGCGCCAGTCGAAGGCGATCGAGTCGTTCAGGCGACGGAACGTTTCATGTTGAGGCTCAGCGAAGCGGGACATGGACGATGACGATGTTAGGGACGCGCTTGCCCGACGACATCCGCCAGCGCCGTCGCCACCCGCTCCACCTGACCATCGGTCATCTCCGGAAAGAACGGCAGAGCGATCGAACGTGCCGCGACGTTCTCGCAGACCGGGAATTCACCTTCGCGATGACCGAACTGCTCGCGGTAGTAACTCATCAGGTGCACGGCCGGAAAATACGGCTTGCTGGGAATGCTGTGGCGCTCGCGCATGGATCGCACTACGTCATCACGGTCGATCCGCGAGGGCAGCTGGACGACGAACACGAACCAACCACGCCGATTGCCGTCCGCGTCCGGGCACGGAAGCTCCAGCCCTTCGATGCGCGCCAGCGCCTCCCGGTAGCGTGCCGCCACGCGCGCTCGTCCGGCCAGCATTTCGTCCAGTCGGCCCAACTGGGCTAGTCCAAGGGCGCTCGCGAGGTCCGATAACCGGTAGTTGAAGCCGAGACGATCGTGGTCCAGCCACCCCATGTCCGGAGCGCGGCCCTGGTTGCGCTCGGAGTCGATCCGCTCCTTCAGCGCCGAATCAGCCGTCGTCACCATCCCCCCCTCCCCGGTCGCCAGCTGCTTGTTGGCGTAGAAGCCGAACACCGCGGAGTGCCCGCGCGCGCCGACCTTGACTCCGTCGGGATGGACGGCCCCCAGCGCCTCGCAGGCATCTTCGACGATTGGCAGGCCGATCCGCTCGAAGGCGGGAATGTCGGCCGGGTAGCCGAACACGTGGACCGGCAGCACGGCGGCAGTGCGCTCGGTGACCGCAGCCGCGGCGGCGGCGGGGTCGAGGTTCAGACTCACCGGGTCGATGTCGGCGAACACCGGTGTGGCTCGCTCGTAAACGGCGACATTGGCGCTGGCCACGAACGAGAACGGCGAGGTCACGACCTCCGCGCCGTCGCTCACCCCTACCGCGCGCAGCGCCAGGTGCAGGCCCGCGGTCCCGCTCGATACTGCGCTCGCGTGCACCGCGCCCGTCCAGGCCGCGAACGCGCGCTCGAAGTCCGGTCCGGTTCGTCCGAGCGACAGCTGTCCTGAGCGCAGAACCTCGAGCACGCGCTGCTCTTCAGCCTCGCCCAGAACCGGGCGCGCGAGCGGAATCGCCTCCCGCGTCACGTCGGACGAGCTGGGGTTATGCGCCTGACCGGTTGCCGACGAACCACGTGCATCCCGTACTCGAGCGAATCGACGAGCGCTTCCCAGGACGCCTCGATCACGTTCTCTGAGACGCCGATCGTGCCCCACACCTCGTCTCCGTCTGAGGTGTCGAGCAGCACCCGCGTGACCGCTCCGGTTCCCTTCGCCTCGTCCAGGATCCGCACCTTGAAGTTGACGAGGTCGATGTCCGCCAAGTGGGGATGGATCTCGACGAGGGCGTCACGGAGGGCTCGGTCGAGCGCGTGGACGGGACCATTGCCCTCGGCGGTGCGGACATAACGTTCCCCGTCGACCCAAATCTTTATGGTCGCCTCCGTCTCGACGCGCCCGTCGGCCCGCTTCTCGACGATCGCGCGCCAGGACTCCAGACGGAACAGCGGCTCGTACTCCCCGGTCTGCTTGCGCAGCAGCAGCTCGAAGGACCCATCAGCCGCCTCGTAGTGATAGCCGAGATGCTCCAGCTCCTTGACCCGTTCGACCACCCGCCCAGCGGTGGCGTCATCGAGCTCGATCCCAGCGTCCGCAGCCCGGGCGTGAACGGTGCCCTTGCCCGAGAGCTCGGAGACCAGCAACTCGCGCGTGTTCCCGACCACGCCCGGATCGATGTGCTCGAAGGTGGCCGGATCGGCGGTGACGCCTGCGACGTGCATACCGCCCTTGTGGGCGAACGCGTTGCGACCCACGTACGGCTGGTTCGGATCCGGTGTGAAGTTGAGCAGCTCGTCGAGGAAGTGCGCGGTCGGGGTGAGCGAGGCCAGCTGTCCGTCGGAGACGCACTCGTAGCCGAGCTTCAGCTGCAGATTGGGAATGACCGAGACGAGATTGGCGTTACCGCAGCGCTCGCCATAGCCGTTCATCGTGCCCTGTACGTGACTCGCTCCCTGCGCCACCGCGGCAAGTGTGTTCGCCACCCCGCAGCCCGCATCGTCGTGACAGTGGATCCCCACCGCCGCGGTCGACCCAGCGAGCGCAGTCACCACCTGCGCCATCGCCAACGACACGTGGTGCGGGAGGCTTCCCCCATTCGTGTCACAGCAGACGACGGTGTCAGCACCGGCCTCGGCGGCTGAGCGCAGACACTGGAGCGCGTAGTCCGGGTCGTCCTGGAAGCCGTCGAAGAAGTGCTCCGCGTCGTACACGACGCGCTTGCCCTCGCCGACCAGGAACGCGACCGAGTCCGCGATCATCCGCAGGTTCTCCGCGCGATCGACCTTTACCACCTTCTCCAGGTGCAGCCCCCAACTCTTGCCGACGATCGTGCAGACAGGCGCGAAGCACCCGGCGATCGTCCGCAACGCCGGGTCCTCGGAAGCCACACGAGAGTCGCGTCGGCGGGTCATTCCGAACGCCGCGATCTGGGCGTGAGCGAACGTCTCGGCGGCGAGCAGCCTGAACAACTCGAGCTCCTTGGGGTTTGAGCTGGGAAACCCGGCTTCGATCAGATCAATACCGACCTCATCGAGACGATGGGCGACCCGCAGCTTCTCCGGCGCTGAGAGCGACATTCCCTCTCCCTGCATGCCATCGCGAAGGGTTGTGTCGTAGAGCTGGATCTTGGTCATCGAGGCGGTCTCCTGGGCGTGAAGGGGCGGACTACGGGGCAGCGATCAGCGCGAGGCGCCAACCGCATCCGTAATTCGCCCGCTCCACCGCAGTGCTCCCGCCGAGCTCATCAAACGGCCTTCGTCGGCACCTTCACGTGATCGAGCCACTCGGCGTAGCGCGGATCCCGGCCGTGGAGAGCATCGTCGAAGACCCGCTGGACCTCGCGGGTGACCAGACCGGGCTCGCCGGCGCCGATCTGGTGATCGTCGATCTCGCGCACGGGCACAAGCTCGGCGGCCGTGCCGGACATGAACACCTCGTCGGCGAGATACAGCTCCGCGCGGGCAACATCGCGTTCGACGACCTCGTAGCCAAGATCGCGGGCGATCCTGATGATCGACTTGCGGTTGATCCCATCGAGAATTCCCGCCGTCTGCGGCGGGGTTAGAAGTTGCCCGTCCCGGAAGGCAAAGATGTTTTCGCCGGACCCCTCGCACACGAAGCCATGCGGATCAAGCAGGATCGCCTCCTGATATCCGGCCTTCGAGGCCTCGATCTTGGCCAGAACGCTGTTGAGGTACTGCCCGGAGGCCTTGGCGTGAGGAATCAGCGAGTCGTGAGAGATCCGCCGCCAGCTGGAGACCTTGGCGCGGATGCCGTGCTGCTTGCCGTCCTCGCCGAGATACGCCCCCCACTGCCACGCAGCGATCGAGACCTCCACCGGAGCGTCGAGCGGATACAACCCCATTTGCCCATAGCCGCGGTAGACGATCGGGCGGATGTAGCACTCGCGCAGATCATTGGCCGCGATCAGCTCGTGGGTCGCCGAGCGCAGCTCCTCGAGCGTGAACGGGATCGGCATGTAATAGAGCTCAGCCGATTTGAACAGACGGTCGAGATGGTCGCGGTGGCGGAAGATCGCCGGACCGCGGGCGGTCTCGTAGGCCCGCTCGCCCTCGAACACCCCGGTGCCGTAGTGCAGGCCGTGCGTCAATACGTGGACCTTGGCGTCCTCCCAGGCGACGAGCTCTCCGTTCTGCCAGATGAGGTCCGCTTGTTCCACAGCTTGCTCCTTAGAGGTGTTTGAGGACTGCCTCGGTGGCGCGTGCCGTATCCGCGTCGCCCCCGAGGTCGGCCGTGCGCAGCCCCTCGGCGAGCGCCTGGTCGACCGCCGATTCTATCGCCGCCGCCTCCACTTCCAAATTCAATCCGTGGCGGAGCATCATCGCCGCGGACAGAAACATCGCCAGCGGGTTGGCCACCCCAGTACCGGCGATATCCGGTGCCGATCCGTGAACGGGCTCGAATACACCCGGGCCGGTCTCGCCCAACGAGGCGGAAGGCAGCATCCCGATCGACCCCGTCAGCATCGCGGCCTCGTCGCTGAGGATGTCGCCGAACATGTTCTCGG
>CAXMLR010000257.1:0-2678 GCA_964194275.1 uncultured Solirubrobacterales bacterium | reverse complement strand
AGCAACGGCGCGTCGGTGTACCGGCGGGCGACGTCGGACAGCACTCGGATCATCGGCTTCGCCGCCGGCGCAACGCCCGGCCCGGTGACCGTCGCTGCCACGACCTTGCGCGCGGGGCTGCGGGGAGCGAGCTCGCGGACCACGATCCCGGGATGGACTCGGGTCAGGGCCAGCCGGGGAATCAGCGCTACCCCGACGCCGGCGGCCACGAGCCCCTGGACGGTCTCGTAGTCATCACTCTCGAAGGTCACATTGGGCTCAAATCCCGCCGCCAGACACGAGCGCACCACGTGGCGGGCGCAGGGGCTCTCGGCCGAGGTCTGAACCCAATCCTCACCCCGCAGGTCGGCAAGCGTGAGTTCAGGCTTGCTCGCCAGGAGGTGCTCGGCCGGGAGCGCCACATGCATGTGGTCCTCCAGCAGAGTCACTGCCCGTAGCCCCACCCCCGTGCGTTCGCGGACACCGGGAAACTCGAATAGCAGGGCGAGATCGAACTCACCGGCGCGCAGCCGCGGGGCGATCTCCTCCGGCTCGCCTTCAGCCAGCGTCAGCGACACCGCCGGATGACGGGAGCGGAAGCCGGCCACCGCCTCGGGAATCAGCGTCGCGCCGGCGGATGGAAACGACGCGACCCGGAGCACGCCTCCCCGCACGCCGAGCACCGCCGCGAGGTCGGCCTCGGCGGCCTCCACCTCGGCAAAGATCGCGCCCGCGTGTTCCAGCAGCATCGCGCCGGCGGCGGTCGGCCGGACGCCTCGTCGGTCTCTGACCACCAGGGTCGCCTCCGTCTCGGATTCGAGCCGCGCGATGGACTGGGAGATGGCCGACTGGGTGTAGGAGAGGGCCTCCGCGGCAGCCGAGAACGACCCCCGGCTCAGCACCTCCTGGAGCACCTTCAGGCGACCGAGATTGAGCATTAGTAGATTTTATACTGTGGAGAAGAAACTTCACTAGCACTGATAGGAGGCAAGTGCGATTCTCGTGACGAACACACCACGGAACCTGGATCGAGCAAGGACTGGAGCAGCGCCATGTCACTCAACGCGATCGTCTCCTACGACGCCACTGCCAATGACCACGACGCGCTGGTACTCGGGCGCCTGCTGGCCGACGCCGGTGCCGAGCTCACGCTCGCCTACGTGCGTCACACCACACAGGTCGAGCACACTCGCGAAGAGCTCGAGGAGCACGAGGCCGAGGCGCTGCTGGAGCGCGGGGCCCGGTGGCTCGAGAACCCGGATGTCAAGCGGCGAGTCGTGATCAGCGGCTCCACCGCCGAAGGACTCAGGTGGCTGGCCGAGCAAGAGGACGCGCAGATCATCGTCTTCGGCTCGGACTACCGGACCGCCTCCGGACACGTCGCCCCCGGTCGCTCCACACAGACGCTGCTCGAGGGTGGGCCCGCGGCGCTGGCCATCGCCCCCGCCAATTTTCGTGCCGGCGACACTCCGCGGATCGGCAGGATCGGCGTACTCGCCGGAGCTGGCGACACCGCCGCTCTGGAGACGGCGCGCGACTTGGCCGACAGCCAGGGCGCGACGCTCACCAGTGACCAGCGGGGCGTCGATCTTCTCGTCGTCGGCTCCCGCCCCGAGGCGCGGGAGCGACGCGTGATGATCACCGCTCAGGCGCAGAACGCGATCGAGAATGCAACTGCACCGGTACTGGTGCTCGCGCGCGGCGTTGCTCTGGAGTTCCCGGTTCACGCTGGGGTCTAAGCCGGCTGGCCGCTGGGCCATGCACCCCGCCGCGACTATCGTGGCGCCGTGTGCGGACCCTGATCATCTCTGACCTCCACCTCGGTGGCCGGCTGCGCCACGACGTGCTGGCGCGCCCCCGGCCGCTGGCGCGACTGCTTGACGCGCTCGACGGAATCGATCGGCTCGTGCTGCTCGGCGACACGATCGAGCTGATGGAGGGACGCTCGCGGCACGCGATGAACGTAGCGGAGCCCGTCCTGCGAGCGATCGGCAGATGCCTCGGGGCCGGCCGCGAGTTGATCCTCGTTCCGGGCAACCACGACGCTCCGCTCGTTCGCTCGTGGGTGCGTCGTCATCGTGAGAGTCTCCACGTGCAAACGTCCATCGAGCCGACCGCGACCCCTGCGCTCGCGCGGGTCGGAGCGTGGCTGAAGCCGGCTCAGATCCAGGTGCGCTATCCGGGCGTGTGGTTGGCGCCGGGGGTGTGGGCCACGCACGGCCACTACCTGAATCGCCACCTGACACCGGAATCGACGTACGGAATTCTGCGCGGGATCCTGGGTGAGCTGCCTCGCAGCGGCGCGTCACCTGGAGACTATGAACTGGGCGGCCGATCGTCCCTGATCCAGGCGACAGGATTGCTGCCACGGCCGCTGGCCACACCGCTCCACGACCTCTCCGACCTTGCGCGGGCTTCCACCATGCCCAGCGTGCGCCGGCACCTCCTGCACCGCCGGATCGCGCCGCTGACCTCGGCGCTGCTGGGCCAGCAGATGCAAAGAGCGAGCATCCCCGCGCTGGTTCATGTCGTGCGACAGCTCGGCGTCGACGCCCAATGGGTCGTGTTCGGGCATGTGCACCGGCTCGGTCCGATCCCCGGCGACGATCCGCAGCAGTGGCGGGGCGCGGACGGCGGAGCGTCAATCGTCAACACCGGGTCGTGGCTGTACGAGCCGCTCCTCGTCCACCGAGCCACTC
>CAXMLR010000256.1:0-5498 GCA_964194275.1 uncultured Solirubrobacterales bacterium | reverse complement strand
GTATCGGTGGCGCCGCGACCGGCGGCGCACGCGCACGACTAACCTCGCGGGGATCACGGTCGGAAATGGGCGATTGGACTGGTCATTGGGCTGGGAGGGACGGCTCCTTCGAGCTGACGCCCGACGCGTGGCGGTAACACCAGGTTGAACGTGGTCTCTCGCTTTACTCGGTCGCATCGCGGTGGTTCTGGGCCGCCCTTGCTCTGCCTGCACGGCTTCACGGGCACATGGCGCGTGTGGGAGCTGGTGCTCCCGGCGCTAGAACGCCACCACGACGTGCTGGCGCTCACGCTTCCCGGGCACGTGGGTGGCGTTCGAGTCGCGGGAGTGCCCAGCACCGATCAGATCCTCGATGCGCTCGAGCAGTCAATGGACGAGACGGGTTTCAAGACCGCCCACATCGTCGGAAATTCGCTCGGGGGCTATCTCGCTCTTCGGCTCGCCGCTCGTGGCCGCGCGGAGACGGTAGTCGCGTTCGCCCCGGCCGGCGGGTGGGCTGAGGGTGACGAATCGGGCAAGGACACTCTCGACCTCTTCCTCACCTGGCAGGAGCTTCTGAAGACCATTGCGCCACACGCGGACGCGATCGTGCAAACCCGAGAAGGCCGCCGGCGAGCGACTCAGGCGATGACCTCAAACTTCGAGCACATTCCGCCGGAGCTGATCGCCCACCAGATGAACGGAACCGCGAACTGCGAAAGCGTCAGACCCATGACCGAGACCGCGCTCCGCGAGTGGTATCACCTCGACGCGGAGCGGATCACATGCCCCGTGCGGATCGTTTGGGGCACCGAGGACAAGCTCCTCGCATGGCCATCCACCGCCGCTCGCTACCTCAACGACTGGTTGCCGCACGCCGACTGGGTTGTGCTGGACGGCGTCGGGCACTGCCCGCAGCTCGACGTCCCACTCGAAGCCGCCCAGCTGATCACCGGGTTCACCGGACGCTGACGACGGACCGGATCGGCTAGCGAGCCTCGGTGGCGAGGCGTATCCCGAGCGCGAGCAGGATGGCGCCGCCTGCCCGCTCGACGCGTCGCAACACCCTCGGCTGCAGGACCTGCCGGAAGCGGTCGACGACGACGGCGACCATGCCATACCAAAGAACGTCGAACGCGACGATCACGCCAGCCATGCCCATAGCGGCGGGAAGCACCTGGGTTCCCGGGGTTAGAAACTGCGGGAACAGGGCCACAAAGAAAACCGCGAGCTTGGGATTGGCCAGACTGTTGACCAGGCCGCGGCGAGCCGCCGGCCAGATCGGCTGCAAAGAACCCTGGCGACCGGCGATCGGGCCGCTGACGGCGATTGCCGGCGTCCGCGACCTGGTGCCTACCAACGCGCGCCCGCCCATCCACAGCAAGAAGGCGGCTCCGCTCAGACGCAAGGCGTCGTAGGCGAGCTGATTGGCGGCAATCAGTGCGGAAACTCCAGCCGCGGACAGCAGCCCCCAGGCGAGCACCCCGAGTGAGTTGCCGGCGATGTTGGCGAGTGCGGCCCGCCGTCCGTGCACGGCGGCGACCTGCAACAAGAGCGCGAACGCCGGCCCCGGGACCAAGGTCACCGCGGCAGCGACACCGAGAAAAGTCGGGATCGACCGCACCTCTCCATTCTGCCCCACCGCAACCACCGGCACGTGCCCGAGCGCAACCGGCGGCGGAGTCGTTGAACTCCGCTCGGCGACTCATGCCGCGCGGCCGAACCCGTCGTAGTCGATCGAGAGCAGATCACACACATGCCGCAGTTCCTGGACGTAGTCGCCTGGCACCGCGTGGATGTGGTTCGAGCCGTAGCGCTCCAGGAGCTCGCCGGCATCGGCGTCGAAGCGCGTGAAGGCGTGGGGCCACTCAAAGGTCGACGCGCGCATCAGCCGCTCGTTCTCCGCGTCGTCGTAGCGGACGAAGCTGCCGCGCAGCACCTGCATTCGGTAGCGACCGTCGAGCCGTGTCAGCCGCGCGAACGTGAAGTCGCCCTCGGCCGCCAGGTGATGCACCGAGGCGCCCCCGGCCGGGAAGTAGAAGCCCTCCGGATAAAGGTGGACGCTCCGCAGGTTCTCCGTCGGATCGTCGCTACGGGCGGCGAACCAGGTCGCGTGCTGGCCCGAGTTGCACAGGTCCCAGATGCCGAGGTCCGTGTGGTAGTGGCGGACGTCGGCAAACAAGACCGGCGTCGCTGAGAGCTGCTTCAGGATCTGCATGGTCAGAGCGCCGTCCATGTCCGCCTCGGTCGCGCAGACGATCGATTCCTTGGCGCCTGCCCAGTCATAGGGATCGTTGAGGAACGCCTCGGCGATATCCATCGTCGCGAAGTGGTCGGTCAGCTCGGGCTGGGCCTTGATGCCGCAGAAGTCGAGGCTCCATTCGTCGATCAGCTCGCGCATCGCGTGGTAGGAGCGGACCTGGCGCTCGAGCAGCGCGGGCGTGAGCTGCCGCCCGTCGTAGTGCACGCGCGCCGTGTGGCGCTCGAGCCACTCGCGGCCCGCCTGGGCGCGGCCAGCGTCGACGGCCTCGGCCCTCCGCACGAGCTCAAACTGATCGATCTCCTCGACATCGACGCCGAACTTGGCCAGCCACTGGTCGGAGTTGGCAACCGCCGTGTACATGCCCATCGGACGCCCGCCGATCCGCCCGAACGTGCTCCCCTGGAGTGCGCGCACCGCGCTTCCGGCGCGGACATAGCCGTCGACGCGACGCAGGACGGCCGGGTCGGAGATGTCACCCCAGGCCCGGCCGTGGACTCGCCCGATCTGATCCAGCGAGCCGCCGGCCGCGAGCATGCCGACCATGCCCGGGTACTGGGGATCGAGGCTCGAGAAGAGCAGCAGCGGGCCGGTCAGCTCGCGTGCCGCGAGCATTGAGAAGTGCGGGAAGGCCCAAACCGGGATGTTGATGATTGCGAGGTCGGGGCGCACGTCGGCGATCCGCCGTGCCTCGGCGACGGCTGTCTCATTGCTCCACACGTCGCTCTCCGCGCGCACGACCTCGTGGCCGGCAGCGACCAACGCGGCGGCGAGCCGCTCCTCGACGCCGAGGCCGAACGTTCCCACCTCGTCGTGGACGGCTCGCCGGCCGTCGGACACCGTCAGGACTCCGACTCGCGCCATGCTTCCTCCTTCGTGCTTCTCGACTTAGTGCCGCAGGACGCGCGCACTCTGAGGGCAAACGGGAACACCAACCGCTTGGGAGCGGCCCGCCCACCCTGAATGCGCTCGAGCAGCAGGCCCATGGCGGCGTTCGCCATCTCCCGCAGGGGCTACGCCGTCGAGCAGGTTCATGAGGGTCGACTTGCCGGCGCCATTCTCGCCCACCAGCGCTCGCACCTCGCCCGCAGCGACGGACATCGAGACGCCGCTCAGCGCCAGTACGCCGGGGCAAGACTTCGAGCAGCGGCGCATCTCGAGGCGCAGCCCGGGTGCGGCACGGCCCCGCGGGCGGCTGGGAGTCGGACTGGTCGGAAGAGTGCTCTGGCACCGTTGAGAAAACGATTTCAGAATTCGATTACTGGACCGTATCGCTAGTCCCGCGACGGTGTCAAACGAGGTGCTTGTCGCCGGCGTCCGGATGAAGGCCGAGCGCGGCGGTCGCGGAACTCACGTCAACTTTGGTGACGGGATCGCGGCCGTCACTGAGGGTCTCAGCCCGACCTCGAGGTTTGCTCAACCCCCTGTTCCGGCCCCGTGCGTCCGCGGTCCTCGACGAGCACGCACGCTCGTCAATGTTCCGCGCCCGACCGCAGCGCAGACCCCAAAATTCGATTTGCTCTCCTCCGGTGCACCCAGTGGTCGGTCGTGTGCGCTGCACTCGACGGCGGGCAGCTGCAGGATCGTGATGCCGACGCTCACGATCGGGCCGATCGAGCCGGATCAGGATCTCGACCGTGACTGGAGGGGCGCGGGGAGCGCGCGCTCGATCGCCTCGACGATGTACGGACTCATGGTTCGCGCGTAGCTGGCGGTGACATGCGCGGCCGTGTCCCTATACACAAGCACGTTCCCGATCGTGGCGGGACAGAAGCTGTGGTGGCAGTAGAACCGGCGGGTTTTGACGACGCGTGCCCCGGGGATCCGTTCGGCGGCTTGCGCCAGGCGATCCGGGTCCCGGTAGGCGACGGCTTCGCGGGTGCCACAGCTGCCGGTCGCGCTGTACGTGATCCGGTCGACGCACGCCGTGCTCGCAGGCGACACGCTGGGGTCACCTTCGACGACCACGATGCGCGCGCCGGTGGCGGCGATGGGTTTCATCGCATTGAGGTGGTCGACGACGGAGCTCGTGTAGACACGAATCTCAGTGGCGATGACGACCGCGTAACGGCCGTGAAGGAGGTCCCGCTGGATCAGGCGGAGTCCCGGGCAGTCTGGTGAGAGAGCGGGAGGTAGCCATCCACACGTCTGTCCGGTGAATGCGGTGACACGCCAGTTCAGCGCGTCCAGCTGTGGCTCGAGAGCCGCGAGGAGCGCCGCGGCATGGCTGTCACCCACGAGGGCGACCCGGATCGCGTCGGGTCGCCGGCTTCCGTACCCGCACGGGTGCATGGGCTGGCGCAGGTAGGCGTAGCAGGCGTAGGCGCCCCCGGTGTCGTCAGGCAACTCGCCGGGCAGCGGCGCGACTCGGTTGCCGGTGTTCACCCTTGCGCAGTGATGGCGGGGGTCAAGCGCCGCCGCCCCGACGCAGCTGCGCGGATCGTCCTGCGTGTGTCCGATCAGGACCGGCGCAGGAAGCACGAGTCTGGTCGGAGCGATCGCTCGCGTGACGAGGAGGCCAGCTCCTGCGATGAGCGCGGTGACCGCGCATGCGGCGGCGTATCTCAGCCAGCCGGTCGCGGGGATCGGAAGGCGTCCGGGGCGTCGTCCAAACCAGCTCCCGCGCCGCGCGGGATCCTCGAGCACGTGAAACGAGGCGGCGGACAGCCCGAAGATGAGCGCTGGACCCGCCAGCCAGTACGCCACCGAGTACTGGGGAACGACGGTGACGATCAGAACGACGACCGGGAAGTGCCACAGATAGAGGCTGTAGGAGAGCTTGCCCAGGTACTGGCTGACCCGATTGGTCAGCGGCAGCAGCGACCGGCCCGAGAGGCCGGCGCCCACACCGAGCACGGCGGCGGTCGAGAGGGTCGGTAGCAGCGCCCAAGGCGCGGGAAACCCTGAGGACGAAGGAACGACGAAGAAGGAGCCCACCACACCCAGCAGGCCGACCAACGCGACGACTCCGCGCAGGCGCGCGTCGCAGCGGGCGATCGGCTGAGCGGCGATCGCGACAAGGCCTCCCGCGCCCAACTCCCAGGCGCGAACGAATGTGGAGAAATAGGCCGCCGTCGGGTTGTGGGCGGTCTGAGCGAAGGCCCACGCGAGGGAGATGCCGGAGATCACGGCGATCGCCATCCCCGCGGCCAGACGGACGTGCTCGTGTCGCCAGAACCGCAGGCGGAGACCAATCATTAGCAGTCCCAGCATCAGCCCGGGCCACACGAAGTAGAACTGCTCCTCGACCGACAGTGAC
>CAXMLR010000255.1:0-4977 GCA_964194275.1 uncultured Solirubrobacterales bacterium | reverse complement strand
CGCCGATGCCGAGCCCGATCGTGTGGATTCGCCCGTGGCCGAGCAGGCGCCGCACGGCCTCGAACGAGATCGCCGCCGATCCCACGAGAATCAGGATTCCCTCGATCGCCGCCGCCAGGTTCTCGATCTTCTCGTGGCCGTAGCGATGGCTCTCGTCCGCCGGCTCGCCCGCTTTCCGGACCGAGAAATAGGCAACGATCGACGCGACCAGGTCGACGCTCGAGTGGACGGCATCGGTGAGGATCGCCACCGAGCCCGTGACCGTCCCCGCGATGACCTTCAACAGGATCAGCACCGAGTTTGAGATCACGGAAAGCATCGCCGTGCGCAACTTGATCTCGAGCACGTCCGCGCCGGATGGGTTCAGTGGGCCTCGCATCGGCTAGGAGCGAAGCCACTCGGCGAACGCCCGGACCGCGCGTCCGCGGTGGCTGAGTGCATCCTTCTCGGCCTCGTTCATCTCCGCCATCGTCCGCCCCGAGGAATCCTCATCGGGGATGAACACGGGGTCGTAACCAAACCCGTTCTCTCCCCGGGGCCGCGCGGCCATGCGACCGGTGCACTCCCCGAAGAAGACCTGCGGTTCGCCGGATGGCTTGACGTAGGCGAGCGCGCATCGGTACCGCAGCGCGCTCCCAGCCGGTACCTGGGCGATCAGCTTCTGGAGGTTCTCTCTGTCCGCGGCGCCGACGCCCGCGTAGCGCGCCGAGCGCACTCCGGGCGCCCAACCAAGCGCTTGCGCCTCAATCCCGGAGTCGTCGGCGATCGCCGCCCGTCCGGTCGCAGTGGATCCCGCCTGCGCTTTCGGCAGCGCATTCTCGGCAAACGTCTCGCCGTCCTCAGGCGGAAGCGCGATGCCCTCCGGCAGCGGATCGACCGAGATTTCGAGGGGTTCGAGGATCCGGCGCACCTCCTCCAATTTGTGCAGGTTGCGCGTCGCCAGCACCAAACGGCTCCCGCGCGAGGCCCCGACGGCCATTGCTCACCTCGCCGCGGCCGCGACCGCCTCGTCCTGGAAACCGCGAAGCGATTCGATGCCGTCGGCCGCCAACGCCAGCAGCTCATCGAGGTGGGCGCGTGATAGCGGTGTCCGCTCGGCCGTCGCCTGCACTTCCACGAGTCCGCCGTCGCCGGTCATGACGACATTGGCGTCGACCTCGGCCGCAGAATCCTCCGGATAGTCCAGGTCCAGCAGCGCCGCGCCGTCGACGATCCCACACGAGACCGCACCGACCGTCCCGGTGAGCGGGGAGTGCGTCAGCGCCCCCGTCTCGAGCAATCGCTCGCAGGCCAGCCCCAGCGCCACCATCCCGCCGGTGATCGAGGCGCACCGGGTGCCGCCGTCAGCCTGCAGCACGTCGCAGTCGACGTACACCGTCCGTTCACCCAGCGCCTCGAAGTCGATCACGCCGCGCAACGAGCGCCCGATCAGGCGCTGAATCTCCACCGTGCGGCCATCCGGCCGACCCTTGGTGACGTCCCGCGGCTTTCGCTCCCCGGTCGAGGCCGGGAGCATGCCGTACTCAGCCGTGACCCAGCCTCGGCCGGATCCGCTCAGCCACCGCGGCACACTCTCCTGCACCGACGCGGTGCAGATGACCCGGGTCTCGCCCATCGAGATCAGCGCGGAGCCGGTGGCCGTGCGGACGAACCCGGGATCGATCGTCACCGGGCGCAGCTGGTTCGGGCCGCGCCCGTAGCTGCGGGGCTGGGGCTCCGCGCTCACGCGCTCACCGGAGCGGGAAGGTCGACGTGCTCGACCTGTTCGAGGGGCATCTGCAGGAAGCGGGTGCCGAGCGCGTGAAACGTCTCGGGATCGCCCGTGCATCTGAAGCGGTAGCTGCCCTCATCGCGGCGCGGATTCAGCAGATCCCGGGCGCTCAGCGCGCGCTCGACGCTGCGAGCGACACCGCTGCCTGATGTCACCAGTGTGACGCCACGTCCGAGGGTCCGCTGGAGCATCGGCGCGACGAGCGGGTAGTGAGTACATCCCAGAATCACCGTATCGACCTCGGCCGCGCGCAGCGGCGCGCAATATCCGCGGACGGTTTCCACGATGTGGGAGTCAAACGGAGATCCGCCTTGGATGATCGGAGCGAGATCAGGACAGGCGACGCTTTCCAGGTGCACGTGCGGATCGGCGGCGCGCACAGCATGCTCGTACGCGGCCGAGGCGACCGTGGCCGGCGTGGCGAGCAGCCCGATTCGCCCGGTGCGGCTGCCCGCGACCGCAAGTTGGGTGGCCGGTGCGACGACCCCAATCACATCCACGCCGAGCCCGGACGCCTCCACGCGCCGCTCCAGCGCGTGCAACGCAGCCGAGCTCGCCGCATTACAGGCGACGACCAGCAGCTTCGCCCCCGAGCCCAGCAGGTGATCGGCGATCTGGAGCGCGAATGTCTGCAGCTCCTCCTGCGTCCGCTCACCGTAGGGAAAGCGGGCCGTGTCGCCGAGGTACAAATAGTCCTCGGTCGGCAGCGTAACCAGCAACTCATGCAGGACGGTGAGCCCGCCGACGCCGGAGTCGAACACGGCAACCGGCTGCTCGGGCGTGACGCTCATCACCGGGATGGTGCCAGAGGCGCTGGCGGATCCGGGATACGCTCGCCATCCGATGCGCTCGCTGGTCGTGACCAACATGTACCCCAGCGCTAGCCGGCCCGCCCTTGGAAGCTTCGTGCGCGACCAGGTCCGAGCGCTGAGACGGGTCTCCGGGGTCGAACTCGAGCTGTTCACGTTCCCCCCGGGCGGCGCGTCCGCCTATGCCCGAGGCACCACCGAACTTCGCCGCCGTTACCGCGGGGTCCGCTTCGACGTCGTGCATGCTCACTTCGGCCTGACCATGTGGCCGGCCCTCTGCGCACGGGGCACCGTGCGAGCGGTGACGCTGCATGGCACTGACCTCGTGCATCCCCGCTCCCGTCTGATCACCCTCGCGGGACTCCGCCTGATGGATCTGCCCGCCGTGGTGTCGGACCCGCTCGCGCAGCAGGTACCGTCGTGGTGTTTGCGCGCGGACCTCAGCGTGCTGCCGTGCGGAGTCGACACCGAGCGCTTCCGGCCGATCCCACGGGGCGAGGCGCGCGCGGCACTGGGCCTTGAGCCTGAAGGCCGGTTTCTGCTGTTTCCCGCTGACCCCCGGCGGCGCGAGAAGCGCTATGACCGGGCGCTCGCCGTCGCCGATCAGGTGCCGCTCCTCACCCTTGGCAACATCGAGCCCGAGCAGGTACCGCTGTGGGTGAACGCCGCCAACGCGGTGCTCGTGCCCTCCGAGCGCGAGAGCTTCGGGCTTGCGGTCTTGGAGGCGCTGGCCTGCGAGGTGCCGGTGCTCGCGACGCCGTGCGGGATCGCCCCCGTAGCGCTGGCGGGCGTCCCCGGGACCTTGTGCGCTGACTTCGATCTGCAGCGTTGGCGAGACGCGGTCGCTCAGCACCTGGCGGACGATCACCGAGTTCCGGGACGCGCCCGCGCGGACGATTTCTCCGCTGATCGGATGGCCCAGCGAGTCGTGTCCGCTTGGCAGGAGCTACTAGCGTGAGGCCGACCTGCCGCTGCTCGACAATCGAGCCCTGGGAGGACCGCCATGCCCAAGACTGACTTCAAGACCGATCGCAAGGACCTCTACGCGCCGCCGCATGGGCGATTCGTCGAGGTCACGGTTCCCATAATGAGCTTCGTGGTCATCGACGGCTGCGGTGACCCCAACTCATCCGAGGCCTTTCGCGACGCCGTCGAAGCGCTGTTCGCCGTGTCCTTCGCAGCCAAGTTCATCAGCAAGCGCGAGCTCGACCGTGACTACGTCGTAGGACCGCTCGAAGGGTTGTGGTCAGCGGAAGATCCAGCCGCGTTCGTGCTCCGGGACAAGGGCAAATGGTCGTGGACGATGATGATCAGGCAACCGGACTGGTTGGCACCCACGGTGATCGACCAAGCGCACCAGACGGCGGAAAAAAAGGGCCTGGCTGCCGCGCCGCTGATTCGCTCAATGACACTCGAGGAGGGCCGGTCGGTCCAGGCTCTCCACCTCGGCAGCTACGACGACGAAGGACCGCTCCTCGATCAGCTTCACCGCAGCTACCTCCCCACCCACAATCTCGTTTTCAACGGAAGACACCACGAGATCTACCTCAACGACCGTCGCAAGACCGATCCAGCCAAGCTCAAGACCGTGCTGAGGCAGCCCGTGGCGCCCGGGGAGAGCAGCGCCTGATCGCAGCCTCCCTGGAGGTGTACTCGACAACCGTGTCCTGGAAGACGTACGACAGCCGGTCGGCGGGCGAAGCCGAAGTGCTCAAGGGACCCTCCGGACGTGAGATTCTGCGCTACGCGTCGGGGTTGTGGGGTCACCGCCCGAGCCGACGCGACGCGAGAGCCCAACCCCGGCTGCCAGGACGCCTATACTCGGCCAGGCCTCGAGCATCATGAGCGGCCTGTTAGAACGCATCGTCCGCCGCCGCCGCGAGTCGGCGAGCAGCCGACTTGGTCCCCCGACGCAGAACGGCCACCCGTCTCCGTACGACGCCTCGTACCTGAACGGCCACGAGGCCGAGCTGGCGATCATGCACGTGAACGGGACCGCCGCTGGCTCGGTCGAGGTGCCCCAGGCGGGCGATCTTCCGACCGGGGCGGAAGCCTCCGTGGTTCCGGAGGCGGTTGAGACGCCGAAAGCGGTCGAGGCTCTCGAGGTGATCGAGGTTCCCGAGGTGGTCGAGACGCCTGCATCGGTCGAGGAGCCGGGAACGGAACCGGAGTCGGTGGAGGTCCCGGAGACCCCGCCGGAGGCCGGCGAGGCTTCGGAGGCCGCTGAGGAGCCCGGAGCGGAGGCGGAAGCCGTCGATGAGCCCGCACCGATCGAGGCCGAATCGCCGACCATGGAGCATCGGGTCGTCGTGCTCGATGAGCCGCGGGGGATAGCCGCGACCGAGGCTGGCCCGGTAGTCGCCCGTGAGCCGGAGCCGGAGCCGGAGCCGGAGCCGG
>CAXMLR010000254.1:0-1946 GCA_964194275.1 uncultured Solirubrobacterales bacterium | reverse complement strand
GCTGACGATCTTCATGAAGTTGCGCTCGCGCAGCTCGCGCGCGACGGGGCCGAAGATGCGGGTTCCGCGAGGATTGTTCTGAGCATCGATCAGCACCGCCGCGTTCTCATCGAACCCGATGTAGGTGCCGTCGTCCCGGCCGTATGACTTCTTTGTGCGCACCACCACCGCGGTCACGACCTCACCTTTCTTGACCGAACCCTGCGGCGTCGCCTGCTTGACGGTGGCGACGATCACGTCGCCCACGCTGGCGTAGCGGCGGCGAGAGCCACCGCGCACGCGGATGACCAGGATCTCGCGGGCGCCGGTGTTGTCGGCCACCCGTAGTCGCGATTCGTTCTGGATCACTTCGCACGCTCCACCACTTCAACCAGCCGCCACCGCTTGAGCCGCGAGAGCGGGCGTGACTCGCGCACCACGACGGTGTCGCCGGTGTTGGCATCGTTGCTCTCGTCGTGGGCGTGCAGGGTGCTGGAGGTGCGCACGATCTTCGAGTAACGCCGATGGCGCCGCGCGACGTCGATGCGAACGGTGATCGTTTTGTCGGCCCGATCGGAGACGACGACTCCCTGGCGCGTCTTCGGCGCGCCGGCCGGGTGCTGACGGGCCGGCATCTCCTCGGTGCTCGCGCCGGCGGCGCGCACCTTGGCCCGCGCACGCTGGCGCTGAATCGTCCGGGAAGCGGCCTTCTGCTTGCGCTCGGCCAACCGCTCGGCATGCCGCTCCTCGGCCGTCCGCGCTGGCCGCGGCCCGACCTTCGCCGCCTTGGCCGCCCGCCCACGAGCCCGCCGCTCCTTCGGAGCAACGACCTCCTGAGGCTCACCCTTGGGAGGCGGAGGCCCAGTCGCAGCCTCAGCTGCGGCCGCAACCTCAGCCGGCGGCGCTTCCTCCACCGCAGCTGGTTCGTCGGCTGGCGCCGCGGCGGCTTCCTCACCGGGAGGCTCCTCGGCAGGCGCGGCTGCCTTCTCAGCAGCGGGCGCATCCTCGGCAGGCGAGGACGCGGTCTCCTCTGACGAAGAGGCCGCTCGCGTGGACGTTTCGTCCTGCGCCTCGGTCCCAGCTTCAGGGCGCGCGGCCTCATCGGCAGCGGTGACCGCCTCGGAGGCGGCCTCAGGCGTTGTGTCGTTCCGTTCTTCCATTAGCTCCGAATCTCAATTCCGCGCTCGCGTGCAACGGTCAACGCCCGCGCGACGTTGCGCTTGGCGCGAGCCATACCCGCCGTGTTGTCCAGCTCGCCCGTGGCGTGCTGGAAGCGCAGGCCGAACAGCTCGCGGCGTGCGGTGTGCACATGCTCGCGCAGGTCAGCCTCGCTCATGTCCCGAATCTCGGACGCCTCCATCTCAGCCGTCCTCTCGCATCACGAACTTCGTCTTCACCGGCAGTTTGTGGCCAGCCAGCCGCATCGCCTCGCGGGCCAGCGGCTCGGGCACGCCGGCCAGCTCGAACATCACGCGTCCGGGCTTGACCACTGCGACCCAGCCCTCGGGCGAGCCCTTACCGGAGCCCATCCGCGTCTCGGCCGGCTTCTTGGTGAACGGCTTGTCCGGATAGACGTTG
This sequence comes from uncultured Solirubrobacterales bacterium, assembly GCA_964194275.1. GTDB lineage: Bacteria > Actinomycetota > Thermoleophilia > Solirubrobacterales > Solirubrobacteraceae > Palsa-465. Next base: position 389 of record CAXMLR010000254.1, on the reverse strand, counting down.
ATCCAGACCTTTCCACCACGCTTGATCTTGCGGGTCATCGCGATACGAGCAGCCTCGATCTGGCGGTTGGTCAGCCAGCCGGCATCGAGCGACTTGAGCCCGTACTCGCCGAACTGAACCTTGACCTGACCACGAGAGAGACCGGCTCGGCGGCCGCGATGCTGCTTGCGATGCTTTACGCGCTTGGGCGAGAGCATTACCGGCCTCCGCCGGCGCCGCCGCCACCCGGACGCCCACCGTCGCCACCGCCGGGACGCCCACCGCCGCCACTGCCGGGACGACCACCGCCACCGCCGGGCCGACCACCGCCGCCACCGAAACCGCCGCCCCGTCCCCCAGCGCCACCGGGACCGCCACCGCGACCACCAGGACCGCCGCCACGTCCACCG
>CAXMLR010000253.1:0-2829 GCA_964194275.1 uncultured Solirubrobacterales bacterium | reverse complement strand
TCCTGGGTGCGATCCAGGCGCTCTCCCAACTGAGCTATAGCCCCGTGCGGCGGCTTTTGCCGCGCGGTCGCGGACAGTTTAGCCTCGCCGCCGCGAGGCATCGCTCGCCGCCACAACTGGTGGGGGGCTTGCGGGAATCGGGTTTGCCGACGATAGGCTCAGCACGGCTCGGAATTCCACATGAGCTTTCGCACGCGCCTCACCAGCTTTTTCGTCCTGATCGTGGTCGTGCCGATGGTCGCGGTAGGCGTTCTCGTCTTCCGGCTCATCGGTGACAGCGAGCAAGGAAAGGTTGACGCACGCGCGAGCGGCCTGGCGACGTCGGCGGCCAGCCTGTACGAGGCTCGGGCAGCGAAGGCGCGCGCCGACGCCCGGACGATTGCGCGCGGGTTGGCGGTCGGCACGGGGATCGGGCTGCGCTCTCGCCTATCGGCCGTGGCCAGCGCGAGCGGCCTGAGCAGGATCACGGTCACGCGCGGCCACGTGCTGATCGCTGACGTCGGCGATCCCAGCGCCGTGGCTCCGGGCAGCGCAAAGCTCGAGCGCAGCGGATCAGGCGGCGCGCTGACCGTGACCGCCTCGGCCGTGACCGCGGGCGAACTCTCACGCGACTTGACCAGCGCTCCCGGCGTGCGCGTGGTATTGCGTGAAGGTGGCCGCACGCTCGGTTCGGCGCCTTCGGGGCCGCCGGTCGGGGCGCTGCCTCGCACCGGCGACGTCACGATCGGGGGGGTCGACTACCAGGCGGTCACGCAGACCTTTCCGGGATTCGGTGCCGATCCGATTAAGCTGACCACTCTTTCGGATCGGTCGGTGGCCGCCACTTCGCTGAGCTCGAGTCGGTTGGTAGCGGCGGTGTTCATCGCGGCGTTTCTGTTGCTCGCCTTTTCCTTCGCGGTGCTCGCATCTCGGGCCCTGCAGGGTCAGATCAGCCGCTTTCTGGAGGCAGCTCGCCGGCTGGGTGGTGGCGACTTCTCCTCATCGATCCCGACCGAGGGCCGGGACGACTTCGCGGCTTTGGGGGCGGAGTTCAACAGCATGTCCGCGCAGCTGGCGCGCCGGCTGGATGAGCTCTCGAGGGAACGCTCCCGGCTCCGAGAATCGATTCGGCGGATAGGCCAGACATTCGCGTCAAACCTCGACCGTCCGGCGCTGCTCGAGCTGGCGTTGAAGACGGCGCTGGACGCCGTACGGGCCGACCGGGGCCGCCTCAGCGTTCGCTCCGCCGCGGACCAGCCGCTGACGGAAACCGCGCGGGTGGGTTCCCTGACCGGGGCCGAGGCGCTGGTACACGAGGCCGAGCGTTCAGCACTGCAGTCCGGAGGGCTCGGCGAGGCGTCGGGTGAGATCGACGTGCTATCGGTGGTCCTGGGTGCCGGAGCGCCCGCGGCGCGGGCCGACGGCGTGATCACGGTGGGCCGCTCGGGTGGGGCGTTCAGCGACGACGATCGTGAGCTACTGCGATCCCTGGCCGCGCAGACGACGCTGGCCCTGGAGAACGTCGAGCTTCATTTCCAGGTGCGCCGCCAGGCGGTCACCGACGAGCTCACCGGGCTTTCCAATTACGGCAGCTTCCAGGACCGGCTGGCCGCCGAAGTGGAGCAGGTCCGCCGGCATCACTATCAGGTTGGGTTGATCATGCTCGACCTGGACAATTTCAAGTCCGTGAACGACACCTATGGACACCAGCAGGGCGATGTCGTGCTCAGGCACGTGGCCCGCGTGCTCCGGGATACCTCGCGCGACGCCGACACGCCTGCGCGCTACGGTGGCGAAGAGATGGCCCTGATCCTTCCCCATACCGGTCTCGATGGTTCCTACGCCATCGCGGAGCGCCTCCGTGTCGCGATCGAGAGCCTCCGTATTCCCGGTCCAGACGGTCCGCTGCGAGTCACTGCGAGTTTTGGAGTGGCGGCCTCGTCCGACGGGGACAAGGAGCTGCTCGTGGGTGAGGCCGATGCGGCCCTTTACGCGGCAAAGCGGCAGGGCAAGAACCGGACCGTGCGGGCCCAGCCGCAGACAGCGAACGTGGTCCCCGCCGAGTAAGGTTTCAAGCATGGGTCTGTTGGACGATGCGATCCGCGAGCACCTGGACCTCAAGCGACGGCGAGGCGCCGACCCGACCGAGGTCGAGCGCGCAGAGCGCGAGGCTCTGGGTCCGGTGCGAAGAGGTCCTGAGCCCGAACCGGCCGACGAGGCTGCCGACGGCGTGCCCGCCTACGACCTCGCGGCCGAGCAGGACTGGAAGGCGCCGCCCGCGGAGGAATTCCCCTCGTCGGACGCACCACCGCAGTTCGACCGGACGTACGAGCCGCCGCCGTCGTTTGAACGACCCGCGCCGACGTTGGCTGATGAGCCGCCGTTGGCTGATGACCACGCGATGACCGATGAGCACGCGACAACCGACGAGCCGCCGCGGACCGGGGAGCCGCCGCCGCCTGGCAGCCCCGAGGCGCCGCGATCGCCCAACCCCAGAGAGTTACCTGACGACGATCATCCCGGCACGCCCCTGCCCCACCAGGCGCCGGCCGCGCCCGGGGCGGCCGGTGGCGAGACAGTCGAGTACCGGATCGACGAGGCGCTCGAGGGGGAGCCCAAACCGAAGAACGAGGACGTCCTCGAGGAGACTCCGGAGTTCCTCCAGGACACTCCTGATCACGATCGTCTGTGGTTTGAGCAGCGTCCGCCGAAGGATTTCGACTTCGAAGGCTGATCCGAGGTACGCGGTCGCGACGGTTAAACTCGGACTGGCGGGGCCATAGCTCAGTTGGGAGAGCGCCTGCTTTGCAAGCAGGAGGTCGTCGGTTCGATCCCGTCTGGCTCCACCAG
>CAXMLR010000252.1:0-4257 GCA_964194275.1 uncultured Solirubrobacterales bacterium | reverse complement strand
CATCAACGCCGCGGCCACGGCCTGGGCCTCGATCGCCTGTTCAGGCTGGAGCCCCTTCTCGAACCGGGCCGAGGCCTCGCTGCGGAGACCGAGCTCGAGCGAGGTCCGGTGGATGTTCGGACCGTTCCAGTTGGCGGCCTCCATCAGCACCCGGGTGGTGTCCCCATCCACCTCCGAGCGCGCGCCGCCCATCGTCCCGGCGATCGAGGTGGGACCCTCGCCGTCGGCGATCAGGACCATCTGCGAGTCGAGCTGCCGGGTCTGACCGTCGAGGGTTTCGATGCGCTCCCCGGTCTGCGCCGTGCGCACGGTCAGCATCGCTGAGGCGATCCGGTCGAGATCGAACGCGTGCAGCGGCTGACCGGTCAGCAGCATCACGTAATTGGTGATGTCGACGACGTTGGAGATGGGCCGCTGTCCGGCCGCCATCAACCGTGCCTTCAGCCACAGTGGGCTAGGGCCGATCTTCACGTCCTCAAAGCCGCGGGCGGTGAAGCGGGGGCACAGCTCCGGGCACCGCACGTCGATGCTCACCCCGGCGAGCTCGCCCGCGCTGCCCGGGTCCTGCGACCAGGGAGGCGGCTGCAGCGGCGCGCCGGTGGCGGCGTGCACTTCCCGCGCCACTCCGTAGAGCCCGAGGCAGTCAGGCCGGTTCGGTGTGATCTCCAGCACCAGCACATCGGTCGAGATCGACATGAAGTCCGCCAACGGCGTTCCCGGCGCCAGCCCATCCTGCTCGATCACGATGATCCCGGCGTGATCGGTCCCGATCGCCAGCTCATCCTCGGCGAGGATCATCCCGTTGGACTCGATCCCCCTGAGCTTGACCTTGTCGAGACGGATGCCGTCGGGCATCACCGCGCCGGGTCGCGCCACCGCAACCGTCTGGCCGGCGGCCACGTTGTCGGCGCCGCAGACGATCTCGGAGGGAGTGCTCCCGCCGACATCGACCATGCACACGCTGAGGCGGTCCGCATCGGGATGACGACGGCGCTCGAGCACCTTTCCGATCACGAACTGCTCGGGGGCGCCGACGCCGTGATGCTCCACACGCTCGACCTCGGTCCCGGTCAGAGCCAGGCGCTCAGCCAGCACCGCGATCTCGATCGACGGCGCGCAGTACTCGTGAAGCCATTCGAGCGGGACCCGCATCAGCCGAACTGCTCCAGAAACCGCACGTCGTTGTCGTAGAACCGCCGCAGATCCGGAATTCCGTGCTTGAGCATGGCGATCCGCTCGATCCCCATCCCGAAGGCGAAGCCCTGGACCTTCTCGGGGTCATAACCGTACTCGCAGACGTGCTCGAACACGTTGGGGTCGACCATGCCAGCGCCGAGGATCTCGATCCACGCGGTGCCCTTGCACAGCGGACAGCGCTGGCCGTCCGCGGTGACGCCGTCGACGCAGTTGAAGCAGGACACGTCGACCTCAACGCTCGGCTCGGTGAAGGGAAAGAAGTGAGGTCGCAGTCGGACCTGGCGTTCGGCACCGAAGATCGCGCGAGCGAAGGCCAGCAACGTCCCCTTGAGGTCGGCGAGCGTGATGTCCGTGTCGACGGCCAGGCCCTCGATCTGATGAAACTGTGGAGTGTGGGTGGCGTCGGAATCCGGTCGGTAGACCCGCCCGGGCACGATGATGTAGATGGGCGGCGGCTGGGTCTGCATCGCGCGGACCTGAACGGGCGATGTGTGGACGCGCAGAAGAATCGTCTGGGGATCGAACAGGTCCTCTACGGGCTTGATGTAGAACGTGTCGGTGGTCAGCCGTGACGGATGGGTCACCGGCGTGTTGAGGGCGTCGAAGTTGTAGTAGACGCGCTCCACCTCGGGCCCCTCGGCGACGTTGAACCCGAGGCCGACGAACACATCCTCGATCTCCCGTCGTGTCTGGGTGATCAGGTGCAGCCGGCCGACTGCGGGCTGCGGGTCGGCCGGGAGGCTGACGTCGATTCGGTCCTGGGCGAGTCGCTGCTCGAGCTCCTGGGCGGACAGGTCCCGCGCCCGGCGCTCGAGGGCCCGCTCGAGCGCTTGCCGCGCGGCGTTGGCCGCCTTGCCGCTGGCGGCCCGCTCGTGCGGGGGCAGCGCGGCCACCCCCCGCAGCAGATTCGGGAGCTCCGCCTTGCGACCGAGGTAGCGGATCCGGACCTCCTCGAGTGCCTGCGTGTCCGTGGCGGCGTCGATGGCCGCCAGAGCCTCGTTCCTGATCGCGTCGATCCGCTCAGTCATGCGCGCGCCATCCTAGTCACCTCGTAGAGCGCCACGGTGGTGGCCATGGCGGCGTTCAGGGAATGAATCGCGATCGGGATATGCGCGGTCACGTCGGCCTGGCTGACCAGCTCATCCGGAAGGCCCTCGCGCTCGGAGCCGATCAGCAGGGTGATGTCCCCGGTGGGCTCGGGCTGGACATCCGCCAGCGGCTTACCTGCGTCGGCGACGAGCGCGATCTTGGCTCCGGGCAGATCGGTGATCGTCTGCGTCCGGGCGAGCGCGACGGCGAACACCGCGCCCATGCTCGCGCGGACCGCTTTGGGGCTGAACGGGTCGGCGCTGCCGGGCCCGAACGCCACGCACGAAGCGCCAAATGCGAGCGCGGAGCGGAGAATCGTCCCGACGTTGCCCGGATCCTGAACGCCATGGAGATAGACACAGATCGGCCCGGGGACGCTGCCCGACCACCGCTCCTCGTAGACCGCCAGCGCTCGGGTGCCGGAAGCCAGCCCGGACGCGTCCGCCAGCAGCTGGGGCTCGACCTCGATTCCGGGCAGGCCGCTGCCCGCCGCGCAGAAGCGCTCGACCGGCTGCCAACCGGCCGCGTCGGCTGCGGCCAACAGGTCCTCACCCTCGGCCACGAACATCCCCGCGCGGTCGCGCTCACGGCGGCGCATCCGCAGCTTTCGGATCTCCTTGAGCTTCTGATTGTGAGTGCTGGTGATGGTCATGGACGAAAAAAAGGGCGCCCTCCGGTTGGAGCGGCGCCCGATCGGCGGTGCTGGTGCCTTGAGCGGGTGCTCAGCCGGCCGCCAGCGCCTCGCGGGCGCGGTCGGCAAAACGTCGGAACGTGTCGGCGTCGCGCACGGCAATGTCAGCCAGGATCTTGCGATCGAGTTCGACCCCGGCCTGCTGGAGGCCGTGGATGAACTGCGAGTAGGACATGCCGTTCTGGCGTGCGGCGGCGTTGATGCGGGTGATCCACAAGCGCCGGAAGTCACGCTTGCGGTTGCGGCGATCCCGGTAGCGGTACTGATCGGCTTTGAGCACCGCCTCTTTGGCGTTCCGGTAATGGCGGCTCGCGTCTCCGCGGTAGCCCTTCGCCATCTCCAGGGTCGCGCGGCGCTTCTTGCGAGCGTGAACCGAACGCTTGACGCGCGTCATGGGCGCTTGGCTCCCGAGCGCTTGGCTCCGAGCAGCGTCTTGACCTGCTTCTCGTCGTGCTTGGAGATCACGGCGGGTGTACCCAGGTGGCGCTTGCGCTTTGGTGACTTCTTCTCGAGAATGTGGCTCGTGAAGGAGTGCCGGCCGCGCACCTTACCCGTGGCGGTCAGCTTGAAGCGCTTCTTGGCGCCGGAATGGGTCTTCATCTTGGGCATGGGCCGACCCAGTAAAGCAGAACCGCGGTTGTGGGCCCGTTGCGCGTCTTGCGCTAGCGGGACGCGTCGCTCGACGCGCCTGCGGGCTGCTTCTCAGGCACGGCGGGGGGCGGCGTCTGGGCTGCGGGGGCCTCAGCGGCGGGCGCGGGCGGCTCCTCCTTTGGGGCGAGCGGCGCGGCGGCGGGCTGTGGGGCGGCGGCGGGCTGTGGGGCGGCGGGCGTCTCAGAGGCGGCGGGCGTTTGCGTCTCGGAGGCGGCGGGCGTTTGCGTCTCGGCCGCGCCGGCGCCGTTCTGTGTGCTCTCGTCGGTCCTGTCCTTCTCGCCGCCCGCCAGGACGGACTTCGACGGGCCCAGCATCATCGTCATGTTGCGGCCGTCCTGAATCGGCATCTGCTCGACGATCGCGATCTCCGACAGCTCCTCGGAGAGACGGCTGAGCAGGGCGGTACCCCGCTCGGGGTGCGTGACCTCGCGGCCACGGAACATGATCGTGATCTTGACCTTGTCCTTGCCCTTGAGGAAACGGGCGACGTGGCCCTTCTTGGTGTCGTAGTCGTTCTGGGCGATCTTCGGCCGGAACTTGATCTCCCGGATCGTGATCTGCTGCTGGTGCTTGCGCGCGGCCTTCTGCTTCTGGGCGAGCTCGTACTTGTACTTCGAGTAGTCGAGCAC
>CAXMLR010000251.1:0-3204 GCA_964194275.1 uncultured Solirubrobacterales bacterium | reverse complement strand
CCTGGCCGGCCAGGCCGCGGGTGATCGAGGCGAGAAACCCAACCGGAACTCTGGCCTGGCGGCCGGCTCCGTCGACCAGCGAGCGCAGAACCGCGGAGTCGTCGATCACGGGGTCGGTGTTGGGCATCGCGATCACTGCGACAAAGCCTCCGGCCGCGGCGGCCGCCGTCCCGGTGTCGAGGTTCTCCTTGTACTCCTGGCCCGGCGTGCGCAGATGGACATGTGGGTCGACGAAGCCGGGCAGCGCATGCTTGCCGGTGGCGTCGATCGTCTCAGCACCCGCCGGCGCGCTCAACGAGCCGGAAGCACCCAGCTCGGCGATCTGCCCCTGGCGGACAAGGATGTCGCACGGCTCGTCGAGCTCGGCCCGTGGATCAAGGCCGTGGGCGCCCTGAATCAGTAGCTCGGCGGGCTGGCCGGGCCGGGCGAACAGCCGAGGGTGGTCGGTCAGGGTGCTCATGCCACGGCCGCCAGCACCGGTGAGCCGACGAGCAACTCGTAGAGCACGGCCATCCTCACCGCCACCCCCGCCTTCACCTGCGCGCCGATCAACGCCTGGGGTGAATCGATCGCGTCGCCGGAGAGTTCGACGCCGCGGTTGACCGGTCCCGGATGCATCAGCAGCTGGCCGGGTCGCAGCCGTTCGAGGTTGATCTGATAGCGCGCGGCGTACTCCCGCAGCGACGGGACAAACGACTCCCGCATCCGCTCCTGCTGCATGCGCAGCACGTAGACGACATCGGCCTCGTGCAGCCGGTCGAGGCTCGACGTGGCCTCACAGCCGAGCGCCTCGATCCCCCGAGGAATCAAGGTCGGCGGGCCGCACACCGTCGTCTGGGCACCCATTCGGTTCAGGGCGAGGATGTTCGACCGGGCCACTCGCGAATGCAATACGTCGCCGATGATCCAGATGTTGGCTCCGTCCAGCGCGCCCAGCTTCCGTCTCAGGGTGAACACGTCCAGCAGGGCCTGGGTCGGATGCTCGTGCTTGCCGTCGCCGGCGTTGACGACGCTGGCCGGGGTCCAGCCCGCCACGAGCTGCGCGGCGCCTGCGTGGGGCGAGCGGATCACGATGGCCGCCGGGTCGTAGGCAGACAGCGTCTGCACGGTGTCCTTGAGCGACTCACCCTTGTCGACACTCGAGCCCTGCGAGCGAACGCTGACCACATCCGCGCTCAGCCGCTTGGCGGCCAGCTCGAAGCTCGAGCTGGTCCGGGTCGATGATTCGTAGAACAGGTTGACGACGGTGCGTCCACGCAGCGCGGGCACCCGCTTGATCTCTCGGCCGGAAACCTCCGCGAACGACTCGGCGCGATCGAGGATCCGCTCGATCCCGGGCCGGTCGAGGTCGTCGATCGAGATCAGGTGCTTGGCCGTCCGGCTGAACGCGCTCATGCGAGCTCGGCCTCCGTCAGGGCGGCCGGGCCGATCGTGACCTCGTCGTAGCCGTCGACCTCCTCGACGCGGACGTTGACCCGCTGGTGCTGCGAAGTCGGGATGTTTTTGCCCACGTAGTCGGGGCGGATCGGCAGCTCGCGATGACCACGGTCGACGAGCGTGGCCAGCTGCACCCGCGCCGGCCGGCCGTAGTCGAAGATCTCGTCGATCGCCGCCCGAACCGTCCGGCCGGTGTAGAGCACGTCGTCGACGATCACGATCGTGCCGGAGTCGATCTCGAACTCAAGCTGCGTGGCGTGGACAACCGGCGAACCCGCCCGGAGCGAGAGGTCATCGCGGTAGAACGAGATATCGACGAGGCCGAGCGGGACCGGCGTATCAAGCAGCTCGGTGATCAGCGCGTGTAGCCGCTGAGCGAGGTGGGCCCCCCGACGCTGGATGCCGACGAGCGCGATCGGTCCGTCCGGGTTCTTTTCAACGATCTCGTGGGCGATCCGCACGAGCGTGCGGCGCATGTCATCCCGGTCGAGCACGACCGTTGGGGCTTGCAACGCGCTCCTTCCTAGCCTCACGGGACTGGGTTAAAGGGGCCGACTCGTGCAGCCTAGCAATAGCGTCGGCGGGCCCGTCACCTTTACGGCATGAAGTGTTGACGCACTCGCGGCGCGCCCGGTTCACGGCGCCAGCCCGGTTCAGGGCGCCGGGTCGACGATCGGTCCCAGCGTCTCTGGGGGTGGCGCCGGTCGGTCCGGCCAGCGGATCAGCTGCGGGTCGCCCCGCTCGGCAAACGGGATCTCGATCTCGTCGAAGTCACGCGGGAGCACGGTGCGCTCGAACACCGCGCGTGCCTCCTCACGCAGGACCCGCACGGGGTACCGGGTCGACACGTGGTTCAGCGCCAGCATCCTCACCTCGGCGTCGCGGGCCACCGCGGCGGCCTGGGCCGCGGTGGAGTGACCGGTCTCAGCCGCCCGGTCGCTCTCCTCGTGCGCGAACGTCGCCTCGTGGACCAGCACGTCGGCCCGGTGCGCGGCGATCTTCACCGTCTCACAGGGCATCGTGTCGCCCGAGATGACGATCTTGCGCCCCGGCCGCGGCGCACCCATTACCTGATCCGGCTGCACACCCTCGACGGTCTGGCCGCGCTGCACCCGCCCAAAGTCGGGGCCGGGGGCCAGACCGAGCTCGATCGCCCGGTGAGGATCGAAGACGCCAGGGCGCTGATCCTCGAACAGCACGTAGCCGTAGGCGGGGCCGCGGTGGCTGACCGGCACCGCGGCGATGTTGTAGCCGTCTCGGCCCAGGGTCTCCCCCGGCTCGAGCTCGATCAACTGAAGCTCGTACCTGACCCGGCCTGCGAGCCGCAGCGCCACCACCATCAGTTCCCGCACGCCCGGAGGCCCGTAAACGGCCAGCGGGCGCTCACGCCCGCGCAGATCGAACGTCTTCAGCAGCCCCGGCAGGCCCAGCCAGTGATCGGCATGGAAGTGGGTGAGAAAGACCTCGGTGAGGTCCGCCAGGCCGACCGAGCTGGCGAGCTGGCGTTGGGTGCCCTCACCGCAGTCGAACAGGATGCGGTCGCCACCACGGCGCACGAGCAGCGCCGGCAGCCCTCGCCGCGAGGTGGGAATCGAGCCGGCGGTGCCGGCGAAGAACACCGAGAGATCCACGGCGCCGCAGTCTGTCAGGAGAACGCGCTCAGGCCGAGCTCGAGCTTGCGGTCTGAGGATCGCGATCTCCATCGGTAAGCTCACCCATCATCGCCGGTCACGGCGGCCCCGCGCCCGTAGCTCAGGGGATAGAGCG
>CAXMLR010000250.1:0-4782 GCA_964194275.1 uncultured Solirubrobacterales bacterium | reverse complement strand
GGGTTCTCGAGGAACTCCTTGATCTCGTGCAGCTCCTCGACCGCCTCATCGACGCCGGCCACGTCACGGAAGGTGATCTTTGGACTGTCCACCGACATACGCTTGGCGCGGGACTTGCCGAACGACATCACCTTCGAGCCGCCGCCCTGGACCTGGTTCATCAAAAAGATCCAGAACCCGATGAAGATCACAAACGGGAGGATGTAGGTCAGCAGTGACAGCCAGCCGTTGGACGCTCGGCCCTGAACATCAAAGCCGCTCTGCTCGGCGATGTGGTCGTGGGCCAGGGTGATCAGGGCCGGCGCGTATTGATCGGGGAAGCCGACACTGTACTTCTGGCCACCGTACTGGGGCAGGAGCGTGACCTCGGCGGTGTTGTCCTTCTCCTTCAGCGTCAGGCTCTTGACCTGATTGCTGTTGAGCTGCGCGATCAGGTTGCCGAACGTCTGCTTCTGCGTCTTGCTCGAGTTGCCGATCAGCTTCTGGGCGAAGAACGCCAAGACGACGACGATCAGGATCGGGAATGCTGCGCTCTTGAAAAACCTGCTCATAGGAGAAATCCACGCATGCGAGGGGAAGCGGGAGAGAGCAAGCGTAGCAGTTGGGTTTGGGGCGAAAGACAGGCTCGCATGGGGCCGTTCATTCCTTCAACGCAGCCACGAAGGGCAAGTTGCGGTAGCGCTCGCCGTGGTCGAGGCCGTAGCCGATAGCGAATCGGTTAGGAATCTCGAAGCCGACATAACGGGTTTGAAGCTCAACCTTGCGCCGCTCCGGCTTGATCAGCAGCGCGCACACCTCCAGCGAGCGGGGGTTGCGGCCCTCGAGGTTGCGCAGCAGGTACTGCAAGGTCAATCCGGAGTCGACGATGTCCTCGACGATCAGCACGTCGCGTCCCTCGATCACCGCGTCGAGGTCCTTGAGGATCCGAACAACGCCCGAGGACTTGGTGGCCGAGCCGTAGGACGCCACGGCCATGAAGTCGACCTCGACCGGAACCTCGAGCTTGCGCATCAGGTCCGAGAGAAAGAACACCGCCCCTTTGAGCACGCCGATCAGGATCAGGTCCTTGCCGACGTAGTCGCGCGAGATCTCGCCGGCAAGCTCGCCGACCCTGCGCTCGAGATCCTCAGCGGGAACCAGGATCTCCCCGATCGCGTCGTCGTCGGCCACGTGGTCCTAGTCTATGGGTGCCTGCTCGCTTAGACGCCCGCCGGTTGGTCACTGTCAACAGCGTCGGGAGCCGCCCCGTTCCGTCGGAGGAGTCGCAGCGTCCCTCGGCGGACCTCCGCGCGGACGCCATGCGGCAGATCCAGCGCAGCGTGGTCGTTCAGTGCCGCAATCTCGTCGGCTCGCCGAGCGGCTCCCGGCGCCGGCCGGCCGGCCGCGGCATCGGCCAGCCGCTGGACGACCAGCCGACGCAGCGCGGGCGCCAACCCGCGCAGCCGAACCAGCTCGATCTGCCCCTGTCGGCCAATCACCTCGTCAACCAGCTCGTCGAGCACGGCCGCCTCCTCGCGCAACACCTCCAGCAGCGCGAGCACGTTCTGTTCCGCGGCCGGATGGACATCCCGCAGCGCGGGCATGAGTCCCGCTCGCACGCGCCCGCGCGCGTACGCGGCGGACTCGTTGGTCTCGTCCTCGCGCCAGGACAGTCCGCGTTCGCGGCAATACGCGGCGGTCTGCTCACGCGTGAACGACAGCAGCGGCCGGATCAGCGAGCCCTGCCGCGGCCGCATCCCCAACAGCGCGCGGCGGCTCGGGGAGGATGCCAGGCGGTAGAGGATCGTTTCCACCTGGTCGGTGGCGGTGTGACCGGCGGCGATGTCCGAGGGCCAGGCCCGGGCAATCTGAGCCGCGGCACCATAGCGCTCGTCCCGAGCCCAGGCCTGCAGATTGCCGCGCGGAGGACGTCGGGGGCGTCTGAGCTCAATCGGGATTCCGAGCTCGTCGCACAACTCCCGGCATGCGCGCTCATCTTCGCTCGCCGCGTCCCGGAGGCCATAGTTGACGTGCAGGGCCTGAACGACGCCCGCTCCGGCGATCCGAACCGCCAGGTCGGCCAGGCACGTCGAGTCGCGTCCTCCGGAGAGCATCACCACGACGGGCTGACCCGGGCTGAGCAGCCCCTGGTCGCGAGCCTCCTTAAGGAGCAACATCATCCCTCCTCGCGCTGGCGAGCGATGAAGATCTCCGTCGACTCGCTGAAGCCCTTGAGGCGGACCTCGGCGATCCGCTCGAACTCGAGGTGGGAGCCGGCGGTCTCGACGACAGGACGAGTGACCAGCACCTCCCCGCCGGCGGAGCGCGCGGCCACGCGCGAGGCGATGTTGACATCACGGCCGTAGTAGTCGCCCTCGCGATAGAGCGCGTTCCCGTAGTGCACGCCGATCCGCGGCAACGGGCGCTCGCTCTGCAGCCGCTGGAAGCCGACCGCCCAGTCGGTCAGCGCGGCGGGGTCCGAGCCCACGACCATGGCCTCGTCGCCGATCGTCTTGATCACGCGCGCGGTGTCCGGGAGCGTGACCTCGACGGCCGCGACGAACCGCTCGACCGCGTCGACGGCCTGCAGCTCTCCCTCCTCCTCGGTCAGGCGGGTGTAGCCGGCCAGATCGGCGAACGCGATCGCGACGCGCATCCGCCCGAGGTCCAGTGACTCGCCCGCGAGGTCGCTCTCCATGTGCCCGACCACGTCCTGCTCGACGAAGTGCTGCAGGTAGCGCTGGTGGACCTGGTCCATGACCGGTGAGGACAGCGGCAGCAGCTCACGGCTGAGCGCGAGCATCTCCTCGGCGATCTCCAGCCCATCGGAGCCCGATCGCATCAGCGGCTCGTGAACATAGAGGTGGAACAGCCGGACCTCCGCGTCGGCGACCTGCGCCATCGCCTGGCCGTACACCCGGACGAGCTGGAGCACGGCCACGAGCGGCAGTCCGGCGGCCAGCACCGCCGCCACGTAGCGCAAGAGCTGCAGATCGCCCTCGGAGATCGACTGCGCCTGAGTCGGACTCCAGCCGAGTGCGGTGACGATCCGCTCGATCAAGGCGGGGTCCAGGCCGGTCTCCCGGGAGGCGTCCCGGAGCGAGTAGACGACATCCTCGTGGGGAAACAGGTCTTCGATGTACCCGAAGGCGAGCCGTCCCTCCTCGGTGGCCTGTCGGATGCTCTTCAGGGAGTGGCCGCGCTCGCGCAGCCTCGCCACGACACGCGCATGCGCCACGGCGGCGTCGCTCCAGCGACCGTCGTACTGCGGAAGCACTCCTTGTGCCGCCCAGCGGCGGAGCGTCGGCGGGCGAACGCCGGCGCGACGAGCGGCCTCCTGAAGGGACACCATGCCCTGCGTGTCGTCCCTGCTGCTCGACATGCCAACAGTGTGCCGCCTGGCCGGGCTCGACGCGATCGAGCGGGTCAGTCCGGGCCGCGACCGCCGAACCCCTGGACCAAGTAGTTGGCGGCGGAGCCTCGAGGAGTACGAGGCCCCGTCGCCTGCGGACGAGACGGCCCGCTGCGTCGGCCGTAGGCGCTCGTCACGTTTCCGGCGGCGCCTCGCGAGCGGACTGTCGGGGTGTCCCGGGGCCCTGCTCACGATCCGGCCTGTTGCCTTGGTTGATCAGGTATATCTACTCGCCGGTCGCCCAGATGTCAATGGGCGCCGAGGAAAATCTCCGGTCAAGCGCGGTCAGACTTCGAGGTGCGGGTAATCCGCGGCAATCATGTCCCGATAGCGGGCGAACAGCGGCTTGGTGATCGGAATGATCGCCAGAGCCGCCTTGACGTCGCCGCCAGCCTTGATTCTACGGCGCGCGATCGCAATTGCCACGTTCTCCTTACCCTGGAAATAGCGATTCGCCGTTTCCGAGTTCATCGTCATGCGAACCTTCGGTTCCCAGGTCACCTCGTCGGACCATTCCCAGGCCAGGTTCGGCTCGTCGCTGCCGCCGGCGCGGATGTTGACCACGAGATCGAAGTCGGTGAACTCGAACCGCTGGGGGGTGTCGGCATCCCGCAGCTGCGGGCCCATGTCGGGATCGTCTCGCATGATCGTGAACGTCCGATCCATCACCTCGCGGAACTCCTGCTCGGAGCGAAAGGTGCTCATCGGGCTCGGCCCGCTCTGACGTCGCAGCTCATGGCGGCGCAGTCTAGGTGAACCGGGGCCAACTCACTAACCTCGCGCGCGTGAACGAGACCCTGCACCTGCACCCGACTGCTCCGCTGGCCGAGCGCGTGCTGCTCCCCGGCGACCCCGGGCGGGCGCTGCGGTTGGCGCAGTCTCTGCTCCCGGAACCGAAGATGTTCAACCACAACCGCGGGCTCTGGGGTTACACGGGTGTCGCAGCCGACGGCGAGCCACTGACGATCCAGAGCACGGGCATGGGCGCTCCCAGCGCGGCGATCGTGATCTCCGAGCTCGTCGCACTCGGAGCGAGCACGCTGCTGCGGGTCGGCACCTGCGGGGCGCTGGTGCCGTCGTTGCGCCTCGGCGAGCTACTGATCGCCGGCGAGGCGCTGGTCGCCGACGGTGCCAGCGCGGCGCTCGGGGCGCCGGAGCGTGTCCGGGCGAGCCCGGCGCTGCTCAGCGTCCTGCAGAGCACCGCCGGCCCTGAGAGCAGCACGGCGACGGTGGTCTCAACCGATTTGTTCTACGACCCGGGCCAACGCGAGCGGGGCTGGCGCTCTGCAGGCGCGAGCGCGGTCGAGATGGAGACCGCGGTGCTGTTCACGCTGGCGGAGATCCACGGGATCCGCGCAGGCTCGGTGCTGATCGTCTCCGATCTGGTTTTG
>CAXMLR010000249.1:0-8630 GCA_964194275.1 uncultured Solirubrobacterales bacterium | reverse complement strand
GCCCCCCCGCCGGTCCCTCCGCCCACTCCGAGCAGGTTGGCGAGCAGGCTCACCGGGCCGAGGGCAGGCGCGAGGGCGGCAAACTGTCGGCTCACACCCCGCACATCACCACGGAACTGGCGGCACGACGCGCAGTCCCGCAGGTGCCGCCGGGCGGTCCCGTTGGGGCGCACGCCGCGGTCATGGGCGAGGACCAACTCCTCGTGGATCTCCGAGCAGGCAGTGTCCCGGGCCTGCATCGACTGAGCCAGGCCGACCCGCGCTCGCACGAGTAGGGACTTGACCGCCGGTATCGATACACCGAGGGCTGCTGCCAGCTCCGCATAGGTCATGCCGCTGAGCGCACGCATCAGCAGCGCCGAGCGCTGCTGCTCGGGCAGGCGGCGTACGTCCTCAATCAGCCGGCGCAGCGACTCACGCTGCTCGGCCTCGGCGATCGGATCGTGAATCGGGGCCCGTCCGAGCTCGAACAGCTCCCGCGCCTGCGGTATCGGTCGTCTGAGTTCGTCGATGCAGCGGTTGTGCGCGACGCGATAGAGCCAGGCGCGCAGCGCCAGACTGCGGTCGTTGGCCCGCAGCCCGGAATACGCTCGCACGAACACGTCTTGCAGGGCGTCCTCGGCATCCTGGCGTGAACCATGCAACATCTGCCGGGTGTAGGCGAACAGCCGCTGGCGATAGCGATCGTGGATGACACGGAAGGCCTCGTCGTTACCGTCACGAAACAACGCCAGGAGTTGCTCGTCGGAGCGCAGGCGAAGCAGGGGTGTCCCGAGTGAAGGCCTGCTGCGGGCCAATCCCACCGGTGCGTGAAGAGCGGAGGCTTCCACTGTAACCCTCTGCGGCACTCTAACGGGAGCGCTACCGGAAAGGTTTCTGCTGAGCTCAGGCTAACGAGACCATCACGTGCTTGACCTCGGTGTAGTCCTCGAGGGCGTACATGCTCAGGTCCTTGCCGTAGCCGGATTGCTTGAAGCCGCCGTGCGGCATCTCAGAGGCCAGCGGGATGTGGTCGTTGACCCAGACGCAGCCGAACCGCAGGGCGTTCGAGACGCGCAGAGCGCGACCGACATCTCGCGTCCAGACCGACGCGGCGAGCCCGTATGGCGTCCCGTTCGCCCACCGAATCGCCTCGGTCTCATCGGAGAACTGCTGCACCGTGATGACCGGACCAAAGATCTCTCGCTGGATCATCTCGTCGTCCTGCCGCAACCCGGCGAGGACCGCGGGCTCCAAGAAGAAGCCAGGGCGATCGGGCTCGGTTCCGCCGGTGGCGAGCTCGACATGGTCGGGACGCCGCTGCAGGAAGCCCTCGACGCGCTCGCGCTGGCGGGCGCTGTTCAGCGGGCCGAGCGTCGTCTCGGCGGACCGGGTATCGCCGAGCACGAGACCCCGCGCCTGCTCAACCAGTCCGCTGACGACGTCGTCGTGGATCTTTGGACCAGCCAGCACCCGCGTCGCGGCGGTGCAGTCCTGCCCGGCGTTGTAGTAGCCGGTCCCGGCGATCGTCTCGAGCGCGGTCTCGAGGTCGACGTCATCGAATACCACCACCGGCGCCTTGCCGCCGAGCTCGAGGTGAACCCGCTTGAGGGTGTCAGCGGCGTTCTTGGCGATCCACTTGCCGGTGTCAACCGAACCGGTCAGCGAAACCATGTCGACGTCAGGGTGGGTAACGAGCGCGCGGCCGGCGGGATCTCCGTGCCCGGTGATCACATTGAGCACCCCGGGAGGGAATATCTCGCCCGCCAGCTCGGCCAACTTCAGGGCCGTCAGCGGGGTTGTCTCAGCCGGTTTCAGCACTACGGTGTTCCCGGCCGCCAGCGCGGGACCGATCTTCCACACCGCCATCATCAGCGGATAGTTCCAGGGCGCGATCTGGCCGATCACGCCGATCGCCTCACGTCGGATGATCGAGGTGTAGCCACTCACGTATTCCCCTGCGGCGCGTCCCTCCAGGCACCGGGCGGCGCCCGCGAAGAAGCGGAGGTTGTCGACCATGAAGGGAATCTCGTCGTCCTTGAACGCTTGGATCGGCTTTCCGGCGTTGTCGGATTCGAGCTCCGCGATCTCATCCGCGTGCTCCTCGATCGCATCGGCCAGCTTCAGCATGGCTCGGGCGCGCTCCCCGGGGGTGGCGGTGGACCAGCCGGCGAAGGCACCCTTGGCCGCCTCGACCGCGCGGTCGACGTCGGCCGGGCTCGACAGTGGCGCGTGGGCGATGACTTCTCCCGTGGCGGGGTTGAGGACCGGCTCGGTCTCGCCGTCGGCTGAGTCGACGTATCCCCCGTTGACGTAGTTCTGGAGGCTGCTCGCGGTCGTTGCCATCGCTCGCCGAT
The DNA here is from genome assembly GCA_964194275.1 of uncultured Solirubrobacterales bacterium. Lineage (GTDB taxonomy): Bacteria > Actinomycetota > Thermoleophilia > Solirubrobacterales > Solirubrobacteraceae > Palsa-465. Next base: position 6,294 of record CAXMLR010000249.1, on the reverse strand, counting down.
AAAGCTACCACCGCCGCCTAGGACAGCGGGGAGCATCCTCGCGCGGGCGCTTCTACGCTTCGGAGTCCAGCTCTCCGGGGGCCGTGTTGGATGCCGAGATGGGCGCGCTGACCGATCGTTTCATTCGATCCTGATGGGCGTCACCGCTGAGAACCTGGCCGAGCGCAATTCGATTCTCCCGAGAGCGGCAGGACGAGTTCGCGCTTGGAGTCCCATCGCCGGCGTACGCCAGCTGCGGCGCCAGTCGGGAGATCATGGGGATCGGTCCGGTGCCCGCGGTGCGGAACGTCCTGGAGATTCGGAGTCTCCCTGGGTAACGTGGCTCGGTCTCGTCACGCTGTGCGTCGGTGGCGGTCAGGGCATCGCCCTGCTACCGGGACGCGAGTAACCTCCATTTCCCGCGATGGACCCTGCCTCCGGCATTGCAATTCCGGTCGCGTTCGGCGCCGGGCTGGTCTCGTTCCTCTCGCCGTGCGTGCTGCCGCTGGTCCCCGGCTATATCTCCGCCGTGGCCGGGGTGACGCCGTCGGAGATCCGGCCGCGGCGGGTGCTCGGCCCCAGCCTCGCCTTCGTCGCGAGCTTCTCCGTGATCTTCATCGCGCTCGGACTGCTCGGGCAGCAGGCCCTGCACGGCGTGCTGACCGGGCCGACGGCACAGAAGGTCAGCGGAGGACTGATTGTGGCCATGGGCGTCCTGTTCGTGCTCTCGCCATTCGTCCCTCGCCTCGCCCGCGAGTGGCATGTGGATCGACTGATGCAACGGGCAGGCCGCGGCGGCCCGGTGCTCACCGGCGCGGCGTTTGCGCTGGCCTGGACTCCCTGCACGGGGCCGACGCTCGGCGCGATCGTGACCGCGGCCGGGACCTCCAACTCGGCGGTGCATGGAGCCCTGCTGCTGGCTGTCTACTGCGCCGGGCTGGGGATCCCGTTCATCGTCACCGGGCTGGCATTCGGGACTGTTACGTCCGCTTTGACGGTCGTCAAGCGTCATTACCCGCTGGTGATCGGGACGGGTGGTGTGGTGCTGATTGGGATGGGCGTGCTGATCTGGACGGGAGACTTCACGCAGCTCAACGTGACGGTCAACAACTGGCTGCAAAGCCTGGGGCTGCCAAATCTCAACTCATCCACGTAGATCCCATGCCCGTAATCGAGGTGACATCTCCGAGTTGCCGGGTAGGACATCCCTGATAGGCTGACGGCGCGGCACCTTAGGGTGCCCTAATCGTTTGTAAGTAGACAACTCTTCGTGTCCTTCGCCCAGACAGTCGCCCTCGGGGCCCTCGCCGGCTTCACCATCTACATCGGACTGCCGGTCGGGCGCATGCGCTTGATGGGCCGTCGCGCCCGCGTCGCGCTCGCCATGTTTGCGGTCGGCGTCCTGGCCTTCATCTTCGTTGACGTGCTCTCGCACGCCAGCACGATCCTCAACACTGGGCTCGACGCGGTCAAGCACCATCACGCATCGGTCTGGCACCTGGTCTGGATGGTCACGATGCTGGCGACTGGGTTCGCGGCCGGGAGCGCGGGGCTAGCGATGGTGGAGCGCCGGATGCGTCCGCTGAGCACCCAGTCGCCGATCGCCGGCGGTGCCGGCGCGGCCGCGCTTACCAGCGACGTGATGGATGCGGCGGCTGCCGAGGTCGAGGCCGCCCGCCGGCGGGCGCTGCGGACCGGTTTGACGATCGCCGGCGCGATCGGGGTCCACAATTTCGCCGAAGGCTTGGCCATCGGCGTTTCCGCACGGGCCGGTGCAATCAGTCTTGCCACCGTGCTGATCATCGGGTTCGCGCTGCACAACGCGACCGAGGGGTTCGGCATCATCGGTCCGCTCGGCGACGTGACCCCTTCCTGGCGCTGGCTCGGCCTGGCGGGGCTGATCGGGGGCGGGCCGACGTTCCTCGGCTCGATGGTCGGCTACGCAGTGACCAGCACCCCCCTCGAGCTGGCCTTTTACGCGGTGGCCGGCGGGGCGATTCTCTATGTCATCGGCGAGGTCTGGAACGGCATGCGGCGCTACGGGTATCGGGAGCTGGGCCTGTTGATGCTGACCGGCGGCTTCCTCGTGGGCGTGATCACGGACCTGATCGTCACCTACGGGGGCGGCTGAGCCGAGCTCAGCCGCCCCGCTCAGCGAATTAGCCGCTCCGATCGGGCCGCATCCACCATCGCCTGCAGCGTCTCACGCGCATCATGACGCGGACGCCAGCGCAGTTCGCGGCGGGCTTTGCTCGTGTCCATCAGCACCGGGGTGCGGAAGCTCTCGATCCACTGGGCTTCGGAGGGCACGAACGGCAGCCTGGCCACGACCTCGGCCGTCGCGTCGAGCGCGAGATCGGGCAGCGGCACGCTGTACCAGCCGAGTGTGTCGGCGACGTCAGACATCGTGATCGAGCCTGACCCCGCGAGGTTGTAGACCCCGGCAGCGCCTCGGCCGAGCACCGCCGCACGCATTGCCGAGGCCACGTCGTCGTGGTGGACGAGCTGGAACCGCACGCCCGGATCCGGGAGGACTGGCTTCAGCATCGGCATCCACTCGAGCGCGCGCAAGACCGCGGCCGGCATTCGCGCGGAGAGCTGGATGTAGGGAATGTTCTGGAGCAGCAACAGCGCGTCCGGGCCCGCCACGATGCAGGGCCGAAACACATACGCCTTGGTCTTGGCCGGCCGCAGGATCTCCTCCAGCACGCCCTCCAGCGCGGCTTTCTGAGCCGAGTAGTAATGGCGCTCGGTGCCGCGAGGCTCGAGATCCTCCGTGAGCTCCGGCGGGTTGTCGGCGTGAAACCCGTAGGCGGCCACCGACGACGCATAGACCAGCCGCTTCGCCTTGGCGCCCACCGCCGCTTCGAACACGTTGCGCGTACCCTCCAGGTTGACGCGCTGGGTTTGCTCGAGCCGGCCCATGATCAGGAACGCGAGATGCACGACGACATCGGCTCCGGCGAGGAGCCGATCGACCGCATCCCGGTCGAGCACGTCGCCCTGGCGGTACTCGGTCTTGCCTAGCCCCTGGGCGGCGGGGTCGAACGGGCGGCGAGCCATCGCCACGATCTTTCCGACCTCGCGGCTCCGCTCCAGGGCGCGCAGGAGTGAGCGTCCGATGTCGCCGGTCGGCCCGGTCAGCGCGACCGTCAGCTTGCGGCCCGTCGGTGGGTTACGCGCCGTGCCCGAGGATCGCACCGCCGGCATCTATACCTCCGTTCTCTGATCAATTTCGTATCCGGTCTCGCCCGGAAGCAGGATCCGCGCGGTCTCGCCGGACATGACGACCCGGGGCTCGACCGGCCTGACCTCGCGCCCGCGCGCGTGGGCGAGCAGCGCGTCGGCCGACGAGAACGCCGCGAGCTGTTCGAGGTGCTTGATCGTCGGAAACACCATGAACAGCTCACCGGTTCGATGGCCCTCGAGCGCCTGTCGCGGCTCGTACCAGCCGGCATCGACGATCTCGCCGCCGTCGACCGCGGGCGTCGCTCCGGGAGGAGCCTTCGCCAGGTAGAACCACGTGTCGAAGCGGATCTTCACCTGAGCGGGGGTGATCCAGCGAGAGAAGGGCACCAGCTCAGGGACCGCCGGAAGCCGGATCCCGGCTTCTTCGTGGACCTCGCGGACCGCGGCCGCCCGGAGGGCCCCCTGGCCCTCACCCTCATCGCGGTCTACGGCGCCCCCGGGAAACACCCATGCTCCGCCCATGAACCGGGCCTCCGGGTTGCGCCGGACGAGCAGCAGCTCCAGCCCCCGCGCGTCGCCTCTGAGGAGGATCACGGTCGCCGCCGGGCGCGGGATCGTCTCCTCCCCGACGTTCAGCTCCTCGCCTGGGGCGGGCCGATCGATGTCCATCTGCCGACCCTACCGTGAGCGGCATCGCTAGGCTTGCGCTTGGTGAAGTGGATGTGCGAATCCTGCGGGTTCATCTTTGATCCCGATGATGGCGACCCCGACGGCGGGATTCCCCCGGGGACTCGTTTTGAGGACATTCCGGAGACTTGGTTCTGTCCGGTCTGCGGCGCTCGCAAGCGAGACTTCACTCCGTACGAGGAATAGCTCGGGGGGCGGGCCCGGGAGCTGGCGGCCCGCTCAGGGTTCGACGAGCCCTAAGCCGCCGCCGCTAGAGCTCGCGCGCTCACCTCGGCGATCGAGGCCGCGGTGATGCTCACGAGCGCTCGCAGATCCGCTTCGGAGATCGAGAGCGCTGGCATCAGCACGATCACGTCCCCAAGCGGGCGGATGATCGCGCCTCGCCGTCTGGCGGCAAGGGCGACCTGGTGGCCCTTGCGCTCCCGCGGTGGTGCCTCGGTCAACTCGATCCCCACCATAAATCCGCGCTGACGAACCTCCGCCACTGCGGACAGCGGCGCAACCAGTTGACCGAGCAGGCAGGTCAGCAACTCGATCTTGGGCGCGAGCAGCTCCAAGGTGCGCTCACGCTCGAACGTTTGCAGCGTGGCCACCCCCGCCGCGCAGCCGAGCGGGTTGCCGGTGTAGGTGTGGCCGTGAAAAAAGGTCCGATAGTCCTCGAAGGACCCGAGGAAGCCGTCGTAGATGCGCTCCGTGGCGAGCGTGGCAGCGAGGGGGAGGTAACCACCGGTCAATCCTTTCCCCAGCGCCAGCAGATCAGGCGCCACTTGTTCGTGCTCGCAGGCGAACATCCGGCCGGTCCGTCCAAACCCGGTTGCCACTTCGTCGCAGATCAGCAACACCCCGTGGGCGTCGCACAACTCTCTGACTTGGCGCAGATACCCATCGGGCGCCAACAGCATCCCGGCGGCGCCTTGGACGAGCGGCTCGACGATCACCGCAGCGACCTTGTCTCGATGGCGGCTGAGCAGCTCCGCCATGTGGTCGCCGTCGCCGACGCGCGCCTGCCAGGCATCGAACAGAAGCGGTCGGTAGAGCGAATGAAACAGGTCGATCCCCCCGACGGAGACTGCCCCGAGCGTGTCGCCGTGGTAGCCGTTCTGCAGGCAGATGAAGCCGGTCCGCTGCGGCTCGCCGCGCTGTGCCCACCACTGAAACGCCATCTTCAGCGCGATCTCGACCGCGGTCGATCCGCTGTCGGAATAGAAAACGCGGGTCAGCCCGGGCGGCGCGATGGCCAGCAGCGCCTCCGCCAGCTCGATCGCGGGCTGGTGGGAGAGGCCGAGCATGGTCGAGTGGGCAACTCGGTCGAGCTGGGCCCTCACCGCGGCATCGATCGCCGGGTGCCGGTGACCATGGACGTTGCACCACAGCGAGGAGACGCCGTCGATGTACGCGTTGCCGTCGGTGTCGTTGAGGGTCGTGCCCTCCGCGTAGTCGATCATGATCGGCGCTTCCTCGTCCCAGCCGCGCTGCTGGGTGAACGGATGCCACAGGTGGCGGCGGTCGGCCGCCACCAGGTCGTCGCTCGTGCGCATGGGCGCCAAGCTATCTCGGCCTGCGGTCGGAACCGTGACCGGCAAACGGCGTCTCTGACAGCCTCTGCTCGTGCCCCGACGGTCCCGGCTCGTCCTCCCGCGCTCCCGCGTGACCCGCTTGGGCGGCTTGCTGGCGCTGGTCCTCACGGCAGTGATCGGGGTGGTCGTGCTTTCGTCCCCCTCACAGCCCTCGCGCGGCCTGGTCGAGTCGATCTTCCAGGACGACGACCACCTCCTGTACTCGCCTACCCCGACCGTGATCCGGACCTTGGACACGTTGCGGGGCCTTGGCGTCGACCGCGTCCGGCTGACGATTCTGTGGGGCGCGATCGCACCCGCCCCCGCATCGCGGGTGCGTCCGGCGCATTTCAACGCTGCGGATCCCGCCGCCTATCCGGCCGCGGCCTGGAGGCCGTATGACCGAATCGTTGCGCTGGCCCGCGCGCGCGGGATCGAAGTTGCCTTCAACGTCACCGCGCCGGGGCCGCTGTGGGCGATGAGCAGCCCGGCACCGAACCTCAAGGCCGCCAACCACTATCGCCCCGCTCCGCAGGCCTTCGGGGCGTTCGTGCGTGCGCTCGGCCGACGCTACAGCGGCTCGTACGCGCCGGGTCCGAGATCGGGGTCGGGGCGCTTGCCACGCGTGAGCTACTGGACGATCTGGAACGAGGTCAATCAGCCTGGCTGGCTGTACCCACAGTGGCGCACGGCAGCGGGTCAACGCGTGATGAACTCGCCGCGGCTGTACCGGCTGTACGTCGATGCCGCATTCAGCGCGCTCCGTCGCACTGGTCACTCGCCGGCCAGTGACACGATCCTGATCGGCGAGCTCGCGCCCGAGGGCAGCGAGAGGACGCGGGACGGCGACCCGATCCCGCCGATCCCGTTCATCCGAGCGCTG
>CAXMLR010000248.1:0-5584 GCA_964194275.1 uncultured Solirubrobacterales bacterium | reverse complement strand
GAGTACGCGGCGGCGACGTCGCGGCGGGCGGTCTGCGACGGGGTGATCACCTGCGCGGCGAGCGACATGGCGGTCGCCGTCAGCTGCGCGATCTGTGCGGTGAACTCGGGATTCAGCAGCTCCCGGAGCGTGGGGTCGAACCAGCCTGCCTCGTGGATCTGAACCACCAGCGGAAGCTGCGTCGCGGGGAGCGGGGCGTGACCGTCGGCGAGCACGACTTCCGCTGGACGGCGTCGAAGCCGGCCCACGGGCTGCCCGTCGGATCCGATCGCCACCAGGGTCGCGATCCGGCCAAGCTCAGCCAGCACGCGGTTCCACACCTTGCCGTGCCCGCTGTCGGCCTCAAGCGACAACAGGCCGACCGGGACCCCGATCCGCAGCCGTGGAGCACTCACGACGCCGGGGACTGCGGCACCCACTCGCTCCCGTTCCACCGCCGCACCACCCGCGCGGGATTCCCGACCACAACGCTGTGCGGCGGAACATCCTCGACCACGACCGCGTTGGCGCCGACGTAGGCCCCCTTGCCGACGCTCACGCCGGGGAGGATCGCGCAATTGATGCCCAGGAACGCGCCGTCTCCGATCGACACCGGCCGCGCGTCGTGCAGCCCTTGGTGGAGCACGGGTCGGGTCACGTCCCGGTACTCGTGGTAAGTGTCGCCGATGAACACGCGGTCAGCCGTCAGCACGCCTGCGCCGATCTCGATCCGCCCGCAACAGGCGATCACCATGTCGTTCCCGATCCTCACGCCGTTTCCGATCAGAAGCCGAGCGTCGTAGCGATGCCCTGCGTGCTGATCGACGACGGAGAAGAACGCACCCGGATGCACTACCACGTCCACGCCGATCTCGATCAGGTGATGGCCGTCGATCAGGGCCGGCGGATAGACGATGCTGCCCGGGCCGATCGCGGCAAAGCGGTGCGACTCGGTCTCCTTCCGGGCCCAGCGCTCAAAGCGCCGCACGCTGAGCCGGGCATGGAACGGTGGACGCGAGATCCGCCGGAGCCCGCTCATCGGCGGGACTCTGGTCGCTGCTGCATCGCGCCAGCGTAGACTGCCGCGGTGCTCGCATCCTGGACGGCGCTGCGCCACTGCGGGTTTCTGCTCTGGGCCAGACGCAGAACGGGCTCTCGCCGGCTCGGCGCGCTGGGCCGCGACAGCGTGATCGTTCCCCCCACGACGATGCTCGCCGCACACCGGATCGAGATCGGCGACGACGTGCTGATCTTCGAGCGGGTCACCTTCTCGCTCGTCGAGGAACATTGGGGAACGCGGTATTCGCCCAAGCTGAGGATCGGGGACCGTACGGTGGTCGGGCACTCGGCGTGGTTCAGCTGCGTCGGGGAGATCGACGTCGGCGCCGACGTCCTGATCGGCCACGGCGCGCTGATCACCGATTCGTTTCACGAATACGAGGATCGGAGCAGGCCGATCCTGCGCCAGCCGATGGCGCCCCCCCGAGGGGTACGGATCGAAGCCGGTGCGAGCATCGGCCCGGGCGCGGTGATCCTTGCAGGGGTGAGGATCGGGGCCGGGGCCTATGTCGCGGCCGGAGCCGTGGTCGCCGAGGACGTGCCGGCGCATTCGCTCGCCGCGGGCAATCCCGCCGAGGTGATCCGCCGATGGGATCCTCGGACGCAGACCTGGGTCGAGAGCCAGGATCAGCGCTGGCAGGCCACGCTGCGCGCGCTGAGCCGTGACTGACGCTCAGCGGCGGGCGAGCTTGGCGGCTACCTGCTCGCGTAGGGCGCGCGGCAGCTCTCCGCTCAGATCCGTGGCCAGCTGGCGCAGCGTGTAGCGAAATGGGCCGAGCTTCACCTGGCCCCGGGATCGGTCGTAGTCCGCTTGACCGGAGGCGAACGACGGCAGATCGGCCAGCCGCACGTCGAGCGCTCGCCCCCGACTGGCCAGGCCGAACACCCAGAACGGGATCTCGGGATCGCCCCAGCCGGCGACGTCGATGTGATCGAAGCCCTCGAGCACTAGCCGGAAGCCCTCGGGGGTGAAGCGCCAGTAGTCCGCCGGGTACGCGTGGATCGGCATCAGCATCACCGAGGAGATCAGACAGACGCCGCCGTCGGGATTGACCACGCGGCGCAGCTCCCGCCCTGCGCTCAGCGGATCAGCGCAGTGCTCGAGCGTGTCCAGGCAGAGGGCGGTTCCGACCTCGCCGTCAGCGAAGCGCAGGCTGCGCAGATCCTCGATCCGGTCCACGCCCGGCCCGTCCCGGAAGTCCGTCCCGATGAATGGGCGACCGGCAAACAGCGGGCGGAGATTGTTCGGCTGCCCTGCCTCCACCTGCAAAGCGCCGAATTCGACGATCGGCTCGCACAGCCCCACCCGCTGCACGAGGTCCGAAACCAGGCTGTAAATCAGGTTGTGGGCCATGCCGCACATGCTACGGTCGCCCGCATCGTGAGCACGATCTCCGAGCGCGGCGCCGCCGCGAATGACCCGCGGGCGCAGATCGCCTCGGTCCGGCGCTGGTATCACTGCATCGAGGTCGCACCGGGGCTCGTGACCCCGGGGCTGTTCGACCTCCGCCCTATCGTGCAACGCCTTCCGTGGCCGCAGGTGAGCGGCAAGCGCTGCCTCGACGTCGGCACCTCCGACGGATTTCTCGCCTTCGAGCTCGAACGCCGGGGCGCCGCCGAGGTCGTGGCCGTCGATCTGCCCTCCCATGACGGATGGGACTGGGAGGTCCGGATCGGCGACCTGGGGACGCATTACCTCAACCATGTTTCTGGCCCCGAGATGGGCGCCGGCTTCGCAGTCGCCCACCGTCTTCTGTCCTCCGCGGTCGTGCGCGAGCCGCTCAGCGTCTACGACCTCACGCCCGAGCGGATCGGCCAGTTCGACGTCGTGGTCTGCGGCAGCCTGCTGCTGCACCTGCGCGACCCACTGCGGGCGCTGGCGGCGATCCGCTCAGTGTGTGCCGAGCACTTCCTGTGCACCAATCAGGTCGATCTCTCCCGCTCGCTCGAGCACCGGCGCCAGCCCCTGATCCGGCTCGACGGAACCAGCGGCGTCACCCAATGGTGGCTGCCGAACGTCGCCGGACACCGTCAGATGCTCCGCGCGGCCGGATTCGAGCCCGAGCGCGAGTCCCGCCTGTACTCGATCCCGTTCGGGCCCGCCCACCCCCCTCGCCCGCGGAGCCCGCGCTGGCGGCTGCGCAGCTTGGCCCGCAGGCTCCTGACCGGCAACGACGGCGTTCCCCACCACGCCGTCCTCACGCGTTCGGTCTAGGCGGCGCTGGCGTGTTGGCGGATGGCCTGGCCCGGCTCCTCGCGCTGCCGCAGGACGCGCGCGTCCTGGATGTCGGCGGCTGGGCGGCGCCTCTGAACCGGGCTGACTGCGTGATCGATCTGATGCCCTACAGCACACGCGGGGCGCTCGCGCCTGAAGGCGTGGGGCCGCTACCGCAGCGATTCACGGCCGAAACGTGGGTCCAGGCGGATATCTGCGGCCATCAACCGTGGCCGTTCGACAACAACACATTCGATTTCGTCGTGTGCACGTTCACGCTCGAGGACGTCCGTGATCCGATCCGGGTGTGCGAGGAGATGTCCCGTGTCGCGAAGGCGGGGTACCTCGAAGTGCCGTCCGTCCTCGATGAACTCACGTGGAGAAATCCGGAGGTCTCGGGTGGGCCGTGGGTCGGTCACGCCCACCATCGCTGGTTGTGCACCCTCGAGCAGGGCTCGCTCGTCTTCCTGCCCAAGTTCCATTCCCTCCACGCGCGTCCCCGCCTGCGCGTGTCTCCGACCCAGTTCAGCCGGCTGAGCACCGAGGAGCGGGTCCTGGCCCGGTTCTGGGAGCGGGAGCTGCCGGCCCGCGAGTGGATCGCGATCCACGACTATCCGTTCGATCAGCTCGAGCGGATCGTCCGCACTCGCTTTCCGGAGCCCGCCGGCCGGTGGCCGGCGGTCAAGGACGAGCTGCGTGAGCTCCGATCCCGGTGGCGAGAGCGGCTCAGATCACCGGAGCGCCGTAGCGGACGCTCCCGCTGAGCATCGCCGCGAATCCGACGACGTCGGCGGCGATGTCAGCGGCGGCCACGGCCGGCCGCGCAACCCCAGCCGGCGTGCGGGCGCCATCGCGCGCCACCACGAGCAGATACGGGAGCGCAGCCCCCAGCGGGAGAATCGACCGGCGCGCGGCCGCGATTGCTCCCGCGGCGAGGGCCAGATCGAACCGGGCGCTGCGCGGATTCAGAAACACGCGGCCGTACAGGAACCGACGCCGAAGCTCGGGCATCTTGCCCGCTATGGCCGGAAAGAAGCGCAGACGGCCGCGCTCAAGGACGTACTCGCGCCAATCCCGGGCAAACACGGCGTGGTAGGCCAGAGCTTCGGCGCAGTACCCCGAGCGGGCGCCGCTGCGCAGGGCGCGATAGCCAAACCAGACGTCCTCGGCCAGGGCCTTTCCCCGGCGCGGACGGATCCATTCCTCAAAGCCACCCACCGAAGCCAGCGTCTCGCGGCGGACGAACAGATTCGCGGTTTCGAACAGCCCAACCTCTGAGGTGATCCAGATCGTCCGATCGAACGGACCGAGCGCCGCGTTCGGATCGGGCTGCACCTGGCCCTGGACCACGTCGAGCTGCTCGAGCGCGTGCAGCCCCGCCGCCAGCCACCCCGGGGTCGGGAACACGTCGGCGTCGCAGAACGCCAGCGCTGGAGCACGCGCCGCCTGCACCCCGGCGTTGCGGGCGGCCGCCGGCCCGAGCGGAGGCTGCCTGATCAGGATCACGCCGGGCACCGCACCGGCGCATTCCGCTGTCCCGTCATCCGAGCCGTCGTCGATCACGATCACCTCATAGTCGCCGCCCAGCGCCTGGGCGGACAGCGCGGCCAGCGTCCGAGGCAGGGTCGCCGACGCATTCCGGGCAGGCACGATCACGCTGGCCTTGAGCATCGCCGGCAACTGTATGGCTCCGCCGCCGACGAGGAAGGATCTACGCTGCTCGCCGTGCGAATTGCTCTCACCCACGCATTCTGCTGGCCGGAGGTTCGACGCGGCGCGGAGCGGTTCGTCCCTGCGCTGGCGGCAGCGTTGGCCCGCCGAGGCCATGAGGTCGTACATTTCTCGGCCGCCTGGGAGCCGGGGCGAAGCGCCGAACACGGCGTCGACACGGTGCGCCTGCGGCGCCGTCTGAAGGACAACTTTCGCCACGAGGCGGATTTCGGACGGCGGCTGTTGCCGCACTTGGTCCGCCATCGTTTCGACGCCGTCCACTCGCTGGGGCGCCATGACGGGGTGGCGTCGATCCGCGCCGCTCGCCTGCGCCGCGACGGCCGGCGCACGGTGACCACCGACCTCGGGATTCCTGATCGGCAGTGGTGGGCGCAGCAGGGATGGCGCCAGGCCCGCGCTGCCGCGAGGGTCGTGTCAGACATCGACGTCTACAGCTGCATGTCGGCGACCGCGGTCGCCGGCTTGGCCCGGAGCTATGGGCGTGCGGACGGCGTCGTCGTCCCCGGCGGCGTCGACCTCGCGGCGTTCTCCCCCGCCACAGCCCGCGAGCTGCGACCGACGATCCTCTTCTCCGGCGCGGTAACGGAGGAGCGCAAGGGC
>CAXMLR010000247.1:0-8383 GCA_964194275.1 uncultured Solirubrobacterales bacterium | reverse complement strand
GCAAGTGAGAGAGCACCGGCGCTGCACCAAGCAAATGCTCCATGTTGTCCACGATCAGCAGCGCCTGACGCGCGGCGAGGTGCTCAAGGATCGAGCGCTCCGGCTCGCGGCCGTCCTCGGCCGGAATCCCGATCCCGTGAGCGATCGCTGCGGGCACCGCCGCATCCTCGGTGATCGAGGCGACGGGCACGAAGAACACTCCGTCAGCAAACGAGTCAATCAGCGCGGCGCCGCAGGCGAGCGCCAACCGCGTCTTTCCGCTGCCGCCGATGCCCGTCAAGGTCAACAGCCGCACCTCACCTGTCAGAGCCGCGTCTACCTTCTCGACCTCGTGCTCCCTGCCGATCAGCCGGTTAGGCGGCGAGGGGAGATTCGAGCGTGAGCGCGCGAGTGTTCTCGGCGGTGGGAACTCCACAGCTCCCCGGCCGTCCACCCTGAGATGGAACAGTCGGCGGGGAGCCGGAAAGTCCCTCAGTGCGTGCTCGCCGAGATCGTCGAGCGACACGCCCGAAATACGCCCGCGCGAAGACGCGCTCAGCAACACCTGCCCACCGCTGGCGGCTGAGCACAGCCGCGCCGCGTAATGAACATCCACCCCCCAGTAATCCGCTTCCCTGCGACGAGGGGACCCCGTGTGCACCCCCATCCGAACGCGGATGCTCCCGCCGTGGGGCCAATTGTGATCCGCGAGCGCACGCTGTGCAGATGCCGCAGCCTCGACCGCAGTGCCCGCGTCCGAGAATACGACGAAGAAGGCGTCTCCGTCTGTCTTTACGACCGCGCCTCCAAACGCCTCCCAGACGCCGCGCAGCACACGATCGTGCTCCGCCAGCACGTCGCCAAACTGGTCACCGATCTCATGCAACAGCCGGGTCGACCCCTCGATATCGGTGAACACCAGCGTCACCTCACCCTCGGGAAGCTGAGAACCGACGGTCACACCCCGTTTCTCCGGACTCTCATCGGGCGCGGCTTTGCAGACGTCTCACGAACGCTCGGCGGCCGCGTTGGGCCACTCGGCGGTTTCCGGTCCCTAGCGCGTCGTTGACAGTCTCAATGACCCGATCAGGGAACGAGTGGGGGGATGGGGCGAGACCTGCGCAGTCCTCCGTGAGGGCGTGGTGATGGTGAAGCAGCACCGGTTTGCACTCATCGGCCTGCCAAGCCGGATGGAATGCGAACCGAGTGTGAAAGTTCATCGTGATCGGGAGGGGGCGCCGCGGCAGTGGTTGCCGAGCTAGGCAGACGCTGAGCGCCATTTGGTCGACCATCGGCTCGACTTCTGCGAGTCTCGGGATCTGAGTGCATAGTTCCAGGACATCTCGGACGGCCGTCGCCCAACTCTGACGAAACGGCGCCACCAGCGCTCTTGGGACCAGGATCACCCCGGAGTTGTAGTAGGGAATCGTCTCGACGTTGTCAATGGTGGTCAGCACCCGCTCGTTCGGCACCTCGAGGTCCAGCGCCGCAAACAGCATCCGCCATCGTTGCATTCCGAGGTGGTCTACACACTCTGGCTTGAGCGCGATGCTTTCGCCCACGAGATGTGGCGTGATGTCGTCGGCCACGGCGATGTCGTTGTCGAGCATCAGCAGATAGTCGGCTTCGCCAATGTCCTCCAGCATCGCCAGTTTGTTGGCCGTCTGGCACCGCTCGTGGAAGGGCTCGCAAACGCGGATCTCCGCTCCCAGCTCGTGCAGTCTGGCCCTCAGGGCTTGGTCAGGTTCGCCGACAACGTGCACGCGCGGTCTCGCACTGGCATGCCGCCCCCCAAAGCAACGCAGCGAGCGGAGGAGAAGGTCCACTTCCGCGACCGCCACGGGGAAAGGATTGAGGACCGTGGCGATCACGACGCGCTTCTCGGACGCTCTCGCCAGCGACATCTCGATCCTCTCTTGAATGTCGCGATCCTCGTGCGGCGGGAGCTCCGGGGGAGAGACGGCGGGGCACCAGTGCAATTGACGTCGGCCTCCGGCGTCCTGCGATTCGCTGCTCGAACCCATGCGAGGGTCTGGCCTCCTCAGCAGTCTTGGTCGCCGAAGCTGTTGATTTTACAGGCGGCCTCACCGAGTTCGCACGCATCGGCGCGGCCAGCGCCGGGCCTACGTCACCCCGGCGAAGAGCCCTTTTGCCTGATCCCAGTCCGCTATCTCACAACCATCTGTGCGCGAGAAGCGCCTGTCGACACGCCGCTCGCCGATGGTGCCGTGGATGTGGGCGCTCTCCGGGCCGCCGTAGATCTGCGTGCAGATGCGGTCGCGGTCTGGTTGACTGGTGAGGAGGGGAGCCAACCGGCGCGCGCTCCTGCACAGCTTCACCGGGTCGCCCCCAAGGAAGCCGGCCGTGGCTGCCCGCCCGTTGCGGCAGGTAAGCGAGGCGTGCTGCGTGTTACCGCGACCGTCACTGACGGTAATTGCGAGCGATACGGTCAGTTTTGTGCGCGGGGCGCCCATCAGCTTCTCGCCGCGCACTACCAGCAACGCGACACATGCCATGAGGATCAGGATCAGTGCCCGACTCGCCAGCCTATTTGCTCTCCAGCGGCCGCCCATAGTCTACGCCCAGGAGCGGAGGGCGCGGATCATCGAAGGCCGCGGCTCAGTGGGATCCAGCTCAGTGAAGCGCCGAGCGGGATTGGAGGACCGCGGACGCCGCACGCTGGAGGTCGTCAGACCGAAGTCCTTGCCTGGCGACCACCGGCGCTAGCAGTCCCCGTCGCCGTTGAGGCACCGCGGTGGTGGTGGCGGTGGGGCTGGTGGCGCCGTTGGCATGGCGCTGGCCTGGTTGGAGTTGGGGCTCTCGAGCGGGTTGACGGCGCTGACGACGTAGTAGTAGGTCGTTCCGTTGACCAGGCCGGTGTTGGTGTAGCTGGTCGTGGTGACGCCCGTGGCGACCGTGGTGTACGGGCCGCCCGCTGACGTCGAGCGCTTGACGTTGTAGCTCGTCGCGCCCGCCGAACCAGTCCACGACAAACTCACCTGCGCATTTCCCGCGGCCGCACCCAGCCCCGTGGGCGCGGCGGGCGCCGTCAGTGCAGCGCAAGCTCGGAGCGCCTTGTTGACGTTCAGGCGCCCGCCCGTGACGGTGATTCTCGCCAAGGCCGGGATCGGGTCGGTGCTATTGAGCAGCCTGGACTTCAAATCGGCTGTGTTCAGCGCGCAGTTCGACAACACCAGCGCGGCGGCGCCGGACACATGAGGTGTCGCCATCGATGTGCCGCTCAGGTAGCCGTACTGGCCTCCCGGCTGCGTCGAGAGGATGTCCACCCCGGGGGCGCCGAGGTGCACCGATCTAGACCCAAAGTTGGAGAAGCTCGCGAGCGAGTCACTGTTGTCCGTGGCCGCTACGGCTACGTCGTTCGGCGCGCTGTAGCTGGCCGGATAGAAGGGTGTCCGGTTGTTGTTCGAGCGGTTGTTGCCCGCAGCAGCTACAAACAACATGTCGCTGGCGTCAGCTCTGTTGATCTCGTCGAGCAGCGCCTGACTGTAGCCGCCGCCACCCCAGGAATTGTTTAGGACCCGGACATTGGCCTGCGCACCGAACCTGGCCTTCGCCTGGATCGTGAACTCGATGGCGTTGATCGCGTTCGACGTCGTCCCGGACCCGCTGGCGTCGAGGAACTTGGCCCCCATCATGCTGGCCACCCAGTTGACGCCGGTGACGCCGATGCCGTTGTTGCCGACGGCGCCGATCGTGCCGGCGACATGCGTGCCGTGATAGTGGTCATCCATCGGGTCGCAAGTGTTGGTGATCGCGTTGAACCCGTGGCTGCCCGCGGCGCAGGTAATCGTCCTACCACCGATTGTGACATTGAAGCTGGTCGGAGCAGACCATACGTTGGCCGCAAGGTCCGGATGGTTGTAGTCGATGCCGGTGTCGACAATCCCTACCACGGACGAGCGGCCGCCGGTGCTCACATCCCACGCCGCTGTGGCGCCGATATCAGCCGCGGCTGTGCCCGAGTAGCCGTTGATGGCCTGACCGGTGTTCTGCAGGCCCCACAGCTCCCCGAACCTCGGGTCGCTAGGAATCGCGTCCGCATGCACGATGTAGTTTGGCTCAGCGAAGCGCACGGCGGAGTCGCGGTTGAGCTTGGCGATCTTGCTCGCCACCGTGCCCCGCGCGACCCGCAGCACATGTGTCCCAGCCCCAATGACCCTTACCTCGGCCGCCTGGGCGTCCCGCTCGACCTGCCCGCGCTCGCGGGCGGTCGTGCCGCGCTGAAAGCCCACAAGCACGGTTGCCTCGTCGTAACGGGCTCCCGACGGCACCACACGCGACGGTCCGCTCGCAGCCCCAGCATCAGCGGCACCAGCCCAGAGAGCGAGCACTGCGATGAGCAGAACGCCGAGGCTCCGCACGACCAACCGGATTTGCGAGCGAAGCATGGTCAGAGTCACAGTAGCGCCTCAGCCATGACAGGCACAGCTGGCCGGAACGATGCCGGGCCGGCCGAAGTCTGCTGCTTATGGCCGCAACGATCGGCCGCGGAGTCTTCGGTGGCGCAGGGCACGTAGGTATGCAGTTGTCGGAGGGCCTCGGTCGAGCACTCCGATCGTTGCGGCGGCCGCAAGCGGCCCCAACGCAGGCAGTGTGTACCGCGGATCCACGTGGACCGCGGCTGACGCGAGTAGCGACAACCATCCGACCGCGGCGAATAGCAAAGCGAGAGAGCGAGTCTCAGCGTCCCTAACTGCCGCTGCGGTGAGGCTCAGCAGCAGCACGAGCAAAAATAGTGCTCCGTCGAGCTCGATTGCGCGGGCATAGGATAGGAAGGCCTGGAAGCCCTCGGTCCTGACTCCGCGGCCCGTCGCGTAGTACGTGGTGACCGAGGTCTCGACACCGGGGTCCGGTCGCGACGCCGCGGCAATGAACGCGCGCGGGGAGCCCCTCCAGTAGAAGGAGAAATTGCGCGCCACGATCGCGAGATAGTCAAGTGGCTGGTGGAGGATTGCCGCTCTCCCAAACGCTCTTAGTTGATCGTTTCCGTTTGGAAAGGGCCCATAGAGTCGCCAAGCGGGGCTGACCGCGGCGCGACCGCCGGCCGGCAACCCCGGACCCTTGTCCGGGTATCCCTCGAGATATTGATTCATGCTCCCGCGGCTCTCGGCGGGTGACGCCTCGCACAGTGCGCGCGTGCCGGGCGGAGGTGTGAATTTTGAACAGTCGGCGAACTGCGCCGCCACTGCGTAGGTGAAACGTCCGTCCGCCTGGGTCAAACCTTCTACTCCCTTGCGAGACCCTTGTACCACGACGTAGGCGCCGACGAGGGAGACAGCGATCAGCAGTGGCACGAAGGCTCTAGCCGCGCGCTCCATGCGGCTACCGCGGGCGAAGAGCAGCAGCCAAATGGTTATGAGCGGCGGCATGGCGACCGCGGCCGTACGCACCAGGATCGATGCGCCGAGTAGCACCCCGAGCAGCCCGACCGTCCACGGTCGGGCGTCGCGCGCGCGGATAGCCACTAGGAGCACCAAGGCCACGAGTAAGGCGAACAGCGAATCGGACAGCGGAGCGTGCTCCACGAACAGCTGCAGGCCGTTGAACAAGACCGCAGCGGCTGGTACCACGCCGGCAACCGGGTTGGCGGTGCTTAGGCGCACCGCCTTGAACAGCACGATCGCCGTCAGAACGCCGAGCAGGTGCTGGACCGCAATCGTCGTGGAGAGGTGGGCGTCGATGCCGTGAAGTAGGCGAAGAAACAGCGGATACCCCGCCGGATGAACGGGGTCAAGCAAAAGGTCGCGGTGAGCGGCGTCCACGTATGGCCCCGAGTCCGGTATGCCGAAGAGCGCCGGACGGTAAGCCACCATGAACAGGACTCGAAGCACCACGCCAACCGCAAATACGCCGACCACGATGCCCATCCCGCGGGGTCGCGAGGGAAGCTTCTGTCTCAGTGGGGCAGGGGTCGAACCAGAGGTACTCAAGCGCGCAGCGTAATGCCGAGCCGTGCTATCGGCTGCTTCGATGAACCCGCCTCCCGCCCCGGACTAGCCACGGCGCGCCGACCTGGGCGTGGCAGATTGCGCTCGGAGACCTAGGCGAGCACCTTAGAGCTGGGTCACGTCGGTCTCCTCGCCGAGCAGCAGCCGCCCGGTCAGCTCCCAGGTGGCGGGCGCGACGACCATGTGCTGGGTGGCCACGTTCACATCGCGAAAGCGGCGCTGGAGGGCGCTGGTCTCGTAGATCGCGCTGGCTCCGGAAAGCCGGTAGACCTGACCCGTGGTCTCGGCCGCGGTAACCGTGGCGTGGGTGGAGGCGAGACGAAGCGCAGTTCGCCCCGCGACGGAGACTTCGCCGTGCTCGGCGGCGTGCTCCCACGCCCGGTCCACCGCGTCCAGCAGCAGCACCCGCGCTGCGCGCAGCGAGGCTTCGGCCTGAGCGAGATCCGACTGAACGGTCGGGCGCTCGGCAAGTCGTCGCTGGCCCCCGGCCGGGCGCTTGCTCTGGGCCAGCCCGAGCAGGTCGTCGACCGCGCCACGGGCAATCCCGAGCGCCGTCCCCGCGATCGCGACCGCCAGCAGGCCGAACAGCGGGAACGCGTACAGCGGCCCGGGCTGCAGGGGAGAATCGGAGAACACCGAGGCCGAGTGCTCAAGCGGGACCCGCACGTCCTGAAACTCGATGTCGTGGCTTCCCGTCCCGCGCAGGCCGGATACCTGCCACGTGTCGTGGACGAGCACTTCAGCGGCGGGGGCGAGCATCAGTCGAACGTCGGGCATGCCATTGGCCAAGCGGCGCACACCGTCGCCGCCGGCGTCATTCACGACGCTGCCACCCATCAGCCAGTCACAGTGCTGGCACCCGCTGGCAAACGGCCACCGGCCGCTGACCAGGAAGCCATCCGCCCCGGCGACCGCCCGTCCTCGGGGGGCGAACACACCCCCGGCGATGGCGCCGGGGGTGCCGAAGATCCGTCGTGCCGCCGGCTCGGGCAGGTAGCCGCCGAGCAGACCGCTGGTGGCGCCGACCGCCACGCACCATCCCGCCGCGCCGTCGCCGCGCGCCAACGCCTCGACCGATTGCACGAGCACCGACGGATGCGCCTCGCCTCCGCCGACTGAGGTGGGGACGCACAAGCGGAACAGATCGGCCCGGGAGAGCGCCTGCACCAGCTGGGGCTCGAGGCTCCGCCGGCGTTCGCTGAGCGGCGCCAGCTCGGCGGCCAAGGTCGCGATCCGCTCCGCTGCCTGAAGCGGTGATTCGGACGTGACGGTGGCCATGGGTGGAGTTGTAGCGCCCCGGCGGCGACGATGACGACGCCACCGCGTCGCCGCCCGGGGCCGCGTGTCAGCATGCCCGACGGGATGTCGAGCGACGAGCAGCTGCCCAGCGTCCACGCCGCCTGCGAAGCAACGCTTCGCCAGAACTGGCGTGAGGGCATCCGGCATGGGGACGGCGTGCCATTCGCCTACACGTGTCCGAGCCCGGGCCACTACCCCTGGCAGTGGTACTGGGACTCGTGCTTCACCGCCATCACGTGGCGTCATTTCGATCCCACGCGCTCGCGGCGTGAGCTCGAGTCGCTGCTGGCGGCGCAGCGTGAGGACGGTTTCATCGGTCATACGATCTTCTGGGACACTCCGCTCTCAGGCGTGCGGCGTTTCACCTACAACGTGAGCGCAGGCGACGCGCCGATGACCTCGAGCATCCAGCCGCCGCTGCTGGCCTGGGCGTGGCAGATCGCGGTCGGTGACCCGGCCGAGGTCCCGGGGATCGCTGCCCAGCACCGCTGGCTGGAGTCCAATCGCGATCTCGATGGCGACGGTCTGATCTGGATCGTGCAGCCCGACGAGTCCGGGCTGGACGCCTCGACCCAATTCGACGTCGTCTGGGGGCGGCGCGCGCACGCGCTGCCCGGTTATGTGCTGCTGGTCCGCCGCAATCGGCGGCTCGGCTATGACCTGCGGCGGGTCGCGGACGCCGGCGGCCCAGTGGTCTGCGAGGTTATGACCAACGTGCTCTACTCACTTTCACGCGCCGCGTTGGGGCTCCCGTCGCTGACCGGTCCGATCATCGAGCGCATGTACGACGATCGTGCCGGCCTGTTCCGAGCGGCCGTCCGCCCGCAACTGAGCCAGGCGGCCTCGGTCACCTGGGCCGCTTTGTCTCCGCTGGCACTCCCCGACCTGCCGGAGGAGATCGGGCACCGGCTCGTGCAGGAGCACCTGCTGAACCCCACCCGCTTCTGGCTACCGGTAGCGCCGCCGTCGGTCGCGGCGGATGATCCCAGCTTCTCCACCGTTGACCGGCGGCTGTTCGGGCCACGCCGTTACTGGCGGGGCCCGACCTGGATCAATTCGTCGTGGCTACTGTGGCTGGGCCTGGTCCGGCTCGGATACGAGGAGCAGGCCGAGCAGCTCGCGGATCGCATCGGCTC
>CAXMLR010000246.1:0-11939 GCA_964194275.1 uncultured Solirubrobacterales bacterium | reverse complement strand
GAAGTTCCACGACGATCCGGACATCCTCTTCAAGAACGCCGTGGACCTCATCTCAAAGGTCATCGACGCGGCCGGTGTGCTCGTCGTGGTCTGCGGGCTGCTCGTCGCCACTGGCGTCTTCTTGCTCGCGCAACGACAGCGGGATCAACGCCCTTTGTCCTATCGCGTTTATCGCCAGCAGGTCGGCAAAGCAATCCTTCTCGGCCTCGAGTTTCTGGTGGCTGCGGACATCATCCGCACCGTCGCCGTGGCCCCAAGCTTTCGTGGTGTTGGCGTGCTAGCGGTTGTCGTCGCCGTGCGGACCTTCTTGAGCTTCACGCTGGATGTTGAGCTCGAGGGGAAGTGGCCGTGGCAAGCGCCCCGGACGTCCTCGGCTGAGCCAGACCAGCTTCAGCCGCCCGGACAGCACTGAGGGTGGTTCTCACTCGGCGTGGTCCAGGCAGAGAGGTCTGCGTGGCTCGCACTTGTGCTCTCGCCCACCAGCACTCGTCTGAGAAGGCCGGCGCGGACGAACGCTTCGCTCAACGCGGCCGGCGGCGGCGAGATGCGCGCATGAGGCGAGGAGGAGGTGCTCGGCTGCGTCGGAAGAGGCACCTGCTTCGGTGAGTTTGGGGTACTCAGCTTCGAGGTCAACGGCGATGCTGATTCGTTCCAGAGGAGCACTCAGGGCCCGGCTTGCCTGGGCTTCCGCCGATCGGAAGAGCGGCGTCGGGGTCACGGTGTCCTCGTCAGTCCGTGCTTGCTAGCTGCGGATTCACACGACCGATGATCGATTTTCACACAAGCGTCGGGATCGGAGTATTGTCGGAGGTGGCACTGGCCCTGCGGCCAGAATTCTGAGCCCAAGCTCGAAAGCCACCGACGGCGTATCGTACGTCACGAGGCGGGAGGCGGGGGCTATTGGTTTTGACTGCGGGGTCGGGTGGGGGCCACGTCTATCGGGCGTTATTCCACCGTCTCGGTGGCTTCGTCTTTACCGTATTTCGCTCGAGTTGCCCTCTTTCTCCGTGCGGCTCTCCGGCGGTCTCCGTCGCGCGCACCTCAGCGGCCGATGCAAGGCGCAGCAGCGAGCGATCAAGTAATCGGCCGCCAGGGTCACGGCGGCGACGCGAGGGGTGAAGGGTTGATGCAGCACGTCGAGGTCGATGGACTGCGGATCGCCTATCAGAGGGAGGGCCAGGGGCCGCCAGTAGTCTTCCTGCACGGTTTCTTCGGGGACCACCGGGTCTGGCGGCATCAGCTCGAACTCGCCGACGAGGCCACGGTGGTGGCGTGGGACGCGCCCGGGTGCGGCGGTTCCTCGGTGCCGCCGCCGACCTTCAGGATGCCCGATTATGCGGACACGCTCGCGACGTTCATCCGGGCGCTTGGACTCGAGCGGCCGCACGTGGTCGGCAACTCCTTCGGCGCCACCCTGGCGCTCGAGCTTGCTGTCCGGCATCCGGCCATTCCTCGGAGCCTGGTGCCGGCCGACGGCTACGCGGGCTGGAGCGGCTCCTTTCCGCTTGAGGTTGTCGCCGAACGCCTGAGCCAGAGCCTTTCGGATCTGCAGATGCCACCCGAGCAGGTCGTAGCGAAGTGGATACCGGGCTTCATTAGCACGTCCGCGCCACCTTGGGTGATCGCTGAAGCCGAGGCGATCATCGCCGACTTCGATCCCGACGGGATGCGAGTCATGATTCACGCGCTCGCCGAGGCCGACCTGCGCGACGCCCTTCCGCGCATCGCGGTGCCCACCCTGTTGATCTGGGGGGAAGAGGACGCGCGGTCGCCGCTGTCGGTCGCCGAAGACCTCCACTCGCGGATCTCCGGGTCGAGGCTGGTCGTGATCCCAGGGGCGGGCCACCTGAGTCACGTCGAGGCACCTGAGCGCTTCACGGCCGAGGTGCGCGGATTCCTCCGGTCCATCGGAGATTGAACCTGGCGTCGAGCTGACGGCCCTCGACGTCGGCTGGGTGCGGATCACCTACCGGCGGGCGGGCGCCGCCAGCTTGCATCGGGCGAGCAGGAGGAGCACCCCGGCGATGCCGCGCCGGGGTGCTCCCTCCACGGAAGCAGACGCGGCCGGCCGCTGCCGTCTTCGGCCGCGCTGCGGGATGCGGCCGGTCAGGCGTCGGCCGCGGCGGCGGTTCCGGTGAGGTGGTCAAGGACGCGCTGGAAGTCGGCTGTCGGCGAGAAGTCGACGTACTCGCTGTCCTCAAGTGCCTCGGGGGCGTGACCCGGGGCCCAGTAGAAGGCTTCGCCGGCGACGAAGTCCTGGTGGCCGTCGGTCGTGTGCATCCTCACGCGACCCTTGAGCATGTACCCCCAGTGCGGACAGGGGCAGAGGTCGTCGGGCAGCCCCCGCGTGGCGGGGCGGAGATCCGCTCCGGCCGGTAGCCGGACAAAGCCGACCATGATGCCGTCCTGGTCGAGCACACGGACCTCGACGCCGCCGTCGGCGATGGCGACGGGCACGTCCTCGCGAGGGATGGATCGCATGGGTGTCTCCTCGGGTTGTTAGATGGAAACGCATTCACCGCACCGAGGCGGCGACGCTCGGCACCATCCCGGATCGGCGTTCCCGAGACGTTCCCTATGCGCGCGCCAGCTCGGCGGATCGCCGGGCGTCGAGCGGCTGGCCCCAGGCGCGGAAGCCTTCGGCGGCATGGCGGAAGCGCTGGCGGGCGTCGGCCGGGTGGCCATCGGCGCGCGCGAGCCAGCCCCGCGCCTCGTCGACGGCCGCGTGCCACGCGGGCGGTAGGGCCACGATCTCGAGGGCGCGCTCGCAGTCCCGCGCGTAGCGATGCGCCCGTTGTAGGTCGGCGGCGCGTGCAGCGGCGATCGTCGCCGGGACGATGAACGCGATGCGGCACGTCGGGCACGTCTCGGCTGGCCCCTGGATGGCTGACTCCGCCTCGCGCAGGACGTCCACGCCGCGTCCGGCGTCGGCGGCCGCCTCGACCATCGCCCCATAGATGCGATCGAGCGTGTGATGGCCCACCTCGGACTCGCGTGCCATGAGCAGCGCGTCGGTCAGAAACGGCATGGCCTGCTCAGGCCGACCGCGGCGAATGGCGACGTGGGCGCTGCCGAGCAGCGACAGCGCCTCGCCGGCCACCGCGCCGATCCGACCGTGCAGCCGCGCGCCCTGTGCGAAGTCGCCGTCGGCCGCATCGAGACGACCGGCGAGGATCTCGGCCTCGCCTCGCAGCGTGACAGCGAATGCGTGACCACGCGCGGCGCCGATGCGCTGCGCCTCGGCGGCGAGCCGGTCGGCGAAAGCGATGATCTCGTCATTGGGGAGCCCGCCGTAGAGCATCCGTTCGGTGACGCACAACTGACCGTCGAAGAGGCGGGTCGCGAGCTCGGGCAGGTCTTGGCTCGCGTACAGGTACTCGCGAAGCCGCGCGGGTAGCTCCCCCTTGGCGTGCGCGGCGAGCGCCTGTGCCCAGGTCGCGTCGAGGATCGCTCCAGGATCTCCCAACTGCACGGCGAGCTCATGCGCCTCCTGCGCCTTGACCGCCGCAGTCTCTGCATCCGCGTAGCGGCCGATCGCCGCCGCGGCACTGAGCGTCAGCGCCTCAGCCAGCCGGCCGACGGTCGACCTCGGCGTGATGCCGGCGAGCGTGCGCAGCGCGCTATCGGGATCGCTCGCCTTCAGCTGCGCGAGCGCTTGGCGGGCGCGCAGCTCCTGGGCGTCGGGATCGCCGACCGCCGTGGCCGCGGTCGCGTAGGCCTCGGGCGCGCGACGGTCGCCTAGCGCGTCCAGGATCTCGGCGCGCAGGCACAGCGCGTCCGAGTGCTCTGGCGCCTCGACCAGGAGCCGCTCGATCTGGCCGAGTGCGTCGGCGAACGCGCCGACGCCTACGGCTCGTCGTGCAGCGCGAAGCAGCCACTGGGCGGCGTCGCCCGGACGCTCGCCCCTGAGCCAGTGCTCCGCGATCAGCTCCGGTGCGGCGCCCGCCGTAGCGAGGCGCCGGGCGGCGTCACGGTGCAGGCGCAGGCGGCGATGGCGGGGCAGCTCGTCGGTGAGCGCCTGGCGGACCAGCTCGTGCCGGAAACGGTAGCGAGCGCCGGACACGACGAGGATTCCGGTGTCAAGCGCGGAGTCGAGCAGCGCAAAGGCGTCATCCTCCGCCAGGCCGGTAAGACCCAAGACACTGGCGAGGTCGAGCTCGTCGCCCGCGATCGCGAGCGCCGCCAGCCCGTCGATCGCCGCGCTCCCCAGGCCCGCGAGCCGTCGCATCACCGCCCGACGCACCGTGCCCGGCAGCTCGTCGGCGGGGCTCACCGACGTCGCGCGCGCGAGCTCGAGCGCGAAGAACGGGCTTCCCTGTGCCAGGCCTACGATCCGCGCGACGGCCGCCTCGGGCGGCGGCAGCGGAGCGGCGAGCTTGACGAGTTCAACGAGCGCGTCCGCGGCAAGCGGGCCGAGCTGGACAGTAAGCGCATGATCGCCGCGGGCGAGCTCGACAACCCCATGCGGCAGGCTCGTTCGGATCCACTCCGAGCGCCAGGCCAGCGCGACGAGCAGCGGACCTGCGCCGCCCACAACGAGCAGGTGTAGAGCGTCCGCGGTCGCCTCGTCGAGGAGGTGCGCGTCCTCGACGCACAGCATGGTCGGCGCTTTCGTCGCCGTCACCGCGAGCGCTCGCTGCACCGTCGCGACGACCTGGTGGCGCGTCAGCGCCCCCTCGAGCGCTGGGCCCGGCGGTGCGAGTGGCGTGAGTTCAGCGAGAATCGAACGGGTCCGGGGCGGCATCCCCTCGAGCGCGCCGCGCCCCTGGACGAGCAACTGCTCGACGATCGCGCCTAGCGGCCCGTACGGCTCGCCGGCGCTCCGCGCCGCGACAGCGACGACTCGCCAGCCGTCGGCGCGCGCGCGGGCGGCGACCTCACGACAGAACGCCGACTTGCCGATTCCCGACGGACCGCGAACGAGCAGCGCCGACGTCCGGCCCTCGGCGACAGAGTGCAGCACGTCGGCTGCCTCCGCAAGCTCGACCTCGCGCCCCACGAACACCACCTCATCCCCGCGGATGCCCGCGGTGCACTGGTCATAGAGAGCGCGCGTCATGACGTCGGGCTGCATACCGAGCTCGCGGACCATCGCGATCCGAAGACGCTCATACAGACGAATCGCCACGTGCCGCCGGCCGGCTTCGATCGCCTCCCGCATCAACTCGCGACAGGCGGCCTCGTCTGTCGGCTCGACCTCAACGAGCCGCTCCCACCGCCCGCCGCGGCGCAGAAGCTCGCAAAGTCGCGCGTGGACCCGCCGGCGCGGCTCCAGCGTCCACGCCTCGTACGGCGAGTCTGGCAGCAGCTCGCCTGCGCAGCACGCCGCCACCGTTCCGCACGACTCGGGATCCGAGTCGTGCAGGGCGCGCTCGGCGTCACCCAGGAATCGCGCCACATCGACGCCGACGGCACGCCCGGGGAACAGCTCGACACGCCCCGCGCGAAGCACGAGCGCCTCCGGATCGCCCAGCGTCCGACGGGCGTGATGAGCGGCCTTGCGCAGATTGGCGGCTCCGGCCCCGGCGTCCAGGTGCGGCCACAGCTGCTCGATGACCTGGTCGCGGGCGAGCCGGTGGCCATCGGCGAGAGTGAGCAATGCAACCAGCTCCCGCGCCCGCCGGGTCGGCCAATCTCCCTCCGCGATCTCGCGCGCGCCGACGACAACACGGAAACACCCCAACACCTCGATGCGCACGTCGTCGGCCATGTTGGGCACAACGTTCATCTTCGCGTGCGTCGATCCCAAGCGACTCGCGTTTCCGCGCCGCCCGCCGCAGCAGCCATGCCGTTTGTCCCACACCCAGCCCCGCACGACCCATACCGAATCACCCCCCCGACCGCACCTCCCGACCGAGGCGACGCACCTCGCTGACCCAGTACCCGGTCGCGGCTCGATTCCCAAAACCCGCCCCAAGGATCAGTCGATCGCCGCTTCCGCCCAGCCGACACCCGATCGATTGTAGGCACGGTTGCGAGGAGCAGGAGGCAACCTGGACACGATCGACTCGAGATCTTCCCCAACCCGCCTCCTCGCACAGTGACTCGATGTCGCGCATCGACAGGCCACGAGCAGCTCACCCTTCCCGGTCTGCAAGCGCCGGCATGACGTTGATCGGTGGGGGTAGCAGCGATCGATCGATCGATCATCCCCGAGAGCATGCCGACTGCGTGGTTGGCCGCGACGAGGTTCCAGTGGCGATCGATGACCATTGCGGGATAGGGCTCGTGCTGGGCGAGGAGCAGCTCGAGCGTCGCCTGGGTTGGTCTCGTGTCGGGGTCTTGCAGCGAGCGGTCCGGAAAGGCGGGGGCGTGACCGGCTGCCAGGAGCCGGTTTCGCTTTCGCAGGGGCAGTTCGAGTCGCTCGGCGATCCGCAGAATGATCTCTGCGCCCGGCCTTGAGCGTCCGGTCTCGACAAAGCTCAAATGGCGGGTGGAGGATCTCTATCAGCCCGAGACGGAAACGCGCAGCAGCGTGAGGCTGAAGTGCACGACCAGGCGACACCAGGACACCCGGTCACAGTTCGATGCGTTCACCCATGCTGATGGTCCGGTTGTCCGGGAGGTTGAAGTATTCGATCGGGCTGGTCGCGTTGTGGGCCATGTCCAGGAATAGCTTCTTGCGCCATCTGCTCATCCCCGGAGCATCGGATTGGACGATCGTGATCTGCGAAAGGAAGTACGACGCGTCCTCGAGGTCGATGTTCTGGAGCAGGTCGAGGCTCTCGGCCACGCGCAACGTCGCCGGGATGTCCGTCTCGTCCTGAAAGCCGAAGTGGGCGCTGAGAAGGGTGATCCGGTCCTCGGGGTCGCCGAGGTGGTCGACTGAGAACCGATCGGACTCGGCGACGTGAGGGACGCGCTCGGTCTGGACTGACAGAATCACTACGTTCTCATGCAGCACGTGGTTGTGCTCGACGTTGGCGCGTAGGGCCAGCGGGGTCGTGCTGGGGTTTGCGTTGAGGAACACGGCAGTGCCGGGCACCGTCACAACCCGAAATTCGCGCGCATCAACGTGCTCGATGAACTCGCGCAGCGCGCCCTCCTTCTGGGTCCGATGTGCAGTCACGATTTCCCGTCCTTTGCGCCAGGTCACGAGGATCGTGAAAACCACGGAGGCGATCACCAGTGGCAGCCAACCGCCGTGAACGATCTTGGTCAGGTTGGCCGCGAAGAAGGTGATCTCGACGGTGAGAAACACGACCGCACCGAGTGCGATCAGGCGCTTCTGCCGGTGCCAAACAAGCCTCGCGACAGCAAGGAACAGGACCGTGTTGAGAATGAAGGTGCCGGTGACCGCTACCCCGTAGGCCGAGGCGAGCGCGGCCGAGGACCCGAACGCGAGCACCAACGCGAGCACCGCGACAAACAGGGTCCGGTTGACCGCCGGCGCATAGACCTGGCCGATCTCGTGTTCTGAGGTGTGGCGGATTGTGACCCGGGGCAGGAAGCCAAGCTGTACGGCCTGCCGCGTCACACTGAACGCGCCCGAGATGACTGACTGCGACGCGATCACCGTCGCCACCGTGGCGAGCAGGACCATCGGCACCTGCGCCCACGACGGGACAAGGAGGAAGAACGGATTCTCCACACCTTTGGGCGAGCGGAGGATTAGCGAGCCCTGAGCGAGGTAGTTGAGCGTCAGGGCAGGGAACACGAGCAAGAACCACGCGCGGCGGATCGGCGAGCGACCGAAGTGGCCCATGTCCGCGTACAGCGCCTCGGCGCCCGTCACGGCGAGGACCACCGAGGCCAGGGCGATGAAGGCCACCGCACCATGATCGAAGAAGAACTGCGCCCCGTAGATAGGAGACAGCCCCTTGATGACCTGGGGATGGGCCGCGATCTCCGTCACGCCGATCACGGCCAGAACGCCGAACCACACGACCATAACCGGGCCGAAGAGGTTGCCCACACGCTGAGTGCCGAAACGCTGGATCGCGAACAGCAGCGTGATCACAGCCACCGTGATCGGGATTACGAGGGAGCCGAGGCTGGGCGCGGCCACCTTGAGTCCCTCGACCGCCGAGAGCACCGAGATGGCGGGGGTGATCATGCCGTCTCCGTAGAACAGCGACGCGCCGAGGATGCCCAGCGTGACCAGAACCAACTTCGCTCTGGTGCTCTTTAGGCTCAGGCCTTCCACCAATGCCGTGAGCGCCATGATGCCGCCCTCGCCGCCGTTGTCGGCCCGCATGATGAACGTCACGTACTTGACCGAGACGATGGTCGTGATCGACCAGAACACGAGCGAGATCACCCCGTAGATCTCTCCGGGGGTCGCGTGCACCGCGTGGTTATCGGCGGTGAACACGGTCTGCATCGCGTACAGCGGGCTCGTACCGATGTCCCCGAAGACCACCCCGAGCGCGCCCAGCGTGAGCGCCGCCATCCCACTCGTTGCCGCGCCGCGCCTGCGTCCACTTGGGGGCGCGGAGTAGGGCGCCCGGGACGCCGCTGAGGGGGTCACGGGCACCGCCAGATCTTACGGGTTGCTCCGTCGTGAGCGGCCGGGCTGTGGTTCCTTCAGGCTGCGTCTGTGACCATCAGGCGCAAGGTATCCATTCAACGCCGAGCGGTGATGACAGCGCGGGCTGGATTGCAGCCGGCACGCGAAGCGACCAGGCGATATTGACCGGCGCGGCTGACGCGAACAATGCCTCTACTGTCACCGTCGCCATCGGTGATCCAGCGGCGCCCGGCGAAGCTGATCCGCACTCCCGGCACGGGAACGAGCGCGTCGCCCTCACGCGTGCGCACGAGGACGTTGATCAGAGTGGGTCTACCGACAGAAGTCGGCGCGGAGTATTGATCGAATAGATCTGTAGCGTCGGCGCTTCACCGCCGTGGCAGGTTGCGAACGCGTAGCAAGCGAGCGGCGGCTCGGCCTTGACCACCGGGGCGCCGGTCGTGGTCTGGGCCAGCGGGCCCGCGCTGACGCTCAGCAGCCCGGGGAGCCCCGCGAGGATCTGCAGCTCCGTGTTCAGGTGGGCGGGGTTCACCCCGGGCATGTACGGCTCCGAGCACACCGACCGGGGAATGCGGGGCGGGCTCGCCGGCCCGGCGTGAGTCAGCGCGTCAATCGCGAGTGCATACGCAACCGGGTCAACGGTGCCAATCAACAAGTGCCCGTCTCTGTCATTAGGACAGACATCCTGCGTCGCCACATTGGTGATCATGCCACCGCCGGTGTGGAGCGCAGCGCTCGCGTTGGCCCCCGAATTCGGCTGTACGACTTCGTCGGTGTGGGTGTAGATCTGCGTGTAGGAGATCCCGGGAAAGGTCTCAGCCGTGCTGTTGAGCGCCTGGAGGAAATGTGCCCCCGCGAACTGCTGCCAGACCGCCGGTGGGCAGCCCAAACCGCAGGATCCCGCGCCGCCCAGCGCTGTGCCGTGGTTGGAACCCGAGAAGCCGATCACGTCCTCGACCATGGGGCGTGTATCCGGCCAGAACCGCAGCGCCCAACGCATCGACATCCCACCTTGGCTGTGACCGAAGATCGCGATGCGACGCCCCGCCATCGCGTGCATGGAACGGATTGCGAAGACGAGGTACTCACCCGAGGTCTCGATGTTGTCAAGCGTCGAGTGCGGCGCGGTGTACGCGCACCAGGGAATGCCGAGCTTGTCGAGCGCCGGCTCGTAATTCCAGCTGTAGTTCTGATCGGCGGTTACCCCGGTCGCGGGGTTTAGCAGCACGGGCTCGACCTTCGCGTTGCGCACGCCCGGCTCGCACTTGAGCGCGGCCCTGAGCTGCGCCGCCGGCACACGGAGCGGCGGCCCCGGCTGGTCCAGGGGCGCAAACGATCCCGCCAACGCCCGAGCGGGAGACGCGAGACTCAGGAGTACGCAGGCAAAGCTCCCCACGAGCGCCGCGAGTCCCAGACGATTGCGACCCGTGAGCCAGGCGGCGGTCTGCACCCAGTCAACGTACAGGTGACGTCAGGCGGTTTGTCGCATACGCATCTGCGAGCGAGCCTCAGCTCAAGCTTGCCATCACGTGCTTGATCTGGGTGTAGTCCTCGAGTGAGTACATCGACATGTCCTTGCCGTAGCCGGACTGCTTGTAGCCGCCGTGGGGCATCTCGGTGGTCATCTGGTCGTGAGTGTTGATCCAGACGCAGCCGAACTTGAGCGCGTTGGCGACGCGGAGCGCGCGGCCGATGTCACGAGTCCAGACGCTGGCCGCTAGCCCGTAGGGCGTGCCGTTTGCCCGCGCCACCACCTCCGCCTCATCGCCGAAGGATTCGACGGTGATGACCGGTCCGAAGATCTCGCGCTGGACCATCTCGTCTTCTTGGCGCAGGCCCGCGATGATGGTTGGCTCGAGGTAGAAGCCGGCGAGATCGGGCTCGGCGCCGCCGGTGGCAATCTCGGAGTGAGCTGGTCGTCGCTCGAGGAAGCCCTCGACGCGCTCCCGATGGCGCTGGGAGTTCAGCGGACCGAGCGTCGTATCGGGTGAGAAGGTGTCGCCGATGACGAGACCATGGGCCTGCTGCACCAAGCCGGCGACGACTTCGTCGTGGACCTTGGCCGACGCAATCACCCGCGTGGCGGCAGTGCAGTCCTGGCCCGCGTTGTAGTACGCCGAGCCGGCGATCACGGCGAATGCCTGCTCGAGGTCGACATCATCGAAGATGATCACCGGGGCCTTTCCGCCGAGCTCCAGATGCACCCGCTTCAGCGTCTGGGCAGCGGCGGCCGCGATGCGCTTTCCGGTCTGCACCGAGCCGGTGACCGAGACCATCTGCACGTCGGGATGAGTGACCAGCGCGTTGCCGGTGGTGTCGCCGTGGCCCGTGATCACGTTCAGTACGCCTTTGGGGAGGAACTCCGCCGCGAGCTCGGCCAGCTTCAGCGCCGTCACCGGAGTCGTCTCCGCGGGCTTGAGCACGATCGTGTTACCGGCCGCGAGCGCCGGTCCCACCTTCCAGATCGCCATCGCCAAGGGATAGTTCCATGGTGCGATTTGGCCGATGACACCGACCGGCTCACGACGGATGAACGACGTGTGGCCCTCCAGGTACTCTCCCGCTGCGCGGCCCTCGAGGCAGCGTGCGGCGCCGGCGAAGAAACGCAGGTCCGCGGCCGAACCGGGGACGTCGTCTTCGATCGCCACCTGCAGCGGCTTCCCGGCGTTCTCGGCCTCCAGGCGGCCAAGCGCCTCGGCGCGTTCATCGATTGCGTCGGCGAGCTTGAACAGCGCCTGCGCTCGAGCCGCCGGGGTGGTCGCCGACCAGCTTTCGAACGCTCGCTGGGCGGCGGCGACCGCGCAGTCAACGTCAGCAGCGCCGGACAGGGGGGCTTGAGCGATCGGTTCAGCAGTGGCGGGATTGAGTACCGGCTCGCGCTCGCCCTCCACGGGCTCGGCCCACTCCCCGTCGATGAAGTTCTGCAGGGCAATCGTGGTCGTGGAAGTGGTCATCGTCTCTCTCTCGTTGTGGGCGGCCGCGTAGCGGCTCAGGTGATGGCGGCGCCGCTTGCGCGGTCGAAGAAGTAAAGGTGGTCCAGATCGAGGGCCAGGCGACCGATCGAGCCCTCCTGCATCGATGCGCCACGGCCCAGGCGCGCGGTCAGCGGGGTGGCTTTGGGCTTACCCAGCACGTCGACCGAGGTCAGCGCCCCGTTCTCCGGTGTGTCGGCGTCGGCCTCGGCACGCTCCGGCTCGAAGTAGACCACGAGCTCGGACCCGAGTGATTCGGTCCGGGCCACCACCACCGAGACGATCCCGTCGCTGTCCACCGACTCAGCGCCATCTGTGATGTCCTCGGGGCGGATGCCGAGGAGGATCTCTCCTCCCGCGTAGCCGGCAAGCCCGGCGCAGCGCTCGAGCAGGGCCGGCGGCAGGACGATCTGCGACCGCCCGAAGGGGACGACGTAACGACCGTCGCGGTTCTCAAGCCGGGTGGCGACGAGGTTCATCGCCGGCGAGCCGATGAA
>CAXMLR010000245.1:0-3643 GCA_964194275.1 uncultured Solirubrobacterales bacterium | reverse complement strand
GACCTTGAAGTCCATGTCGCCGAGATGGTCTTCCACGCCCGCGATGTCGGTGAGGATGATGTAGTCGTCGCCTTCCTTGATCAGGCCCATCGCGATACCGGCGACGGGGGCCTTGATCGGCACGCCGGCGTCCATCAGGGACAACGTCGAACCGCACACCGAGGCCATCGAACTCGAGCCGTTGGACTCGAGGATGTCGGAGACCACGCGAATCGTGTAGGGGAAGTCCTCCTGGCTGGGGATCATCGGCACCAACGCTCGCTCCGCGAGCGCCCCGTGCCCGATGTCCCGGCGCTTGGGTCCACGCATGAATCCGGCCTCCCCGACAGAGAACGGCGGGAAGTTGTAGTGGTGGAAGTAGCGCTTGGTGGTTTCCAACCCGAGCGTGTCGAGCCTCATCTCCTCACGCGTGGTCCCGAGCGCGGCGACGCTGAACGCCTGCGTCTGGCCACGGGTGAACAGCGCCGACCCGTGGGTCCGGGGGGAGACGCCGACCTCGATCGAGATCGGACGAATCTCGTCGGCGCTGCGGCCGTCGGGACGCTTCTTCTCGACGGCGATCCGCTCACGGATCATCGACTTCTCCAGCTGGTCGAAGGCTCGCTGAGCGTTGGCGCGGTACTCGGCATAGGTCTCCGAGTCAGGATCGCCGGAGTACTTCGCCAGTATCTCCTCCTCGACTGCCTTAGTCGCGTCCTGGCGCTCGAGCTTGTCCTCCACCTGGGTGGCGATGCTCAGAGCCTCGGCGTGCGAGGCCTTGATCTGCTGCAGGAGCTCGGGCTCAACCTGTGGCGCGGTGACCTCGACCTTCGGCTTGCCGGCCTTCTCGGCCAGCTCGCGCTGGGCGGCGCAGATCTGCTTGATCGCGTCATGGGCGATGTCAAGCGCGTCGAGAATCTCCGCTTCGGGGATCTCGCTGGCGCCGGCCTCGACCATCAGGATCGCCTCGTCGGTGCCGGCCACGATCAGGTCCAGCTCGGTGTTCTCGAGCAGGTCCTCCTCGTTGGGGTTGATGACGAAGTTGCCGTCGACCTTCCCGATCCGCACCGCGCCGACAGGCGTGGGGAACGGAATCTGGGAGATCATCAGCGCCGCGGAGGCGCCGTTCATGGCGAGCATGTCGTAGGGATGCTCGTGGTCCACGGACATCGGCAGTGCGACGAGCTGCGTCTCATGCCGCCAGCCCTTCGGGAACAACGGCCGGATCGGCCGATCGATCAGGCGCGCGGTCAGCGTCGCCTTCTCCCCCGCGCGGCCTTCGCGCTTGAAGAATGAGCCGGGGATCTTCCCCGCGGCGTACATCCGCTCTTCCACATCTACGGTGAGCGGCAGAAAATCCACATCGCGGAGATTCCCCGCGGTGGCGGTGCAGAGCACCATGGTGTCGCCCGAACGGACGACTACGGCGCCGGAGGCCTGCTTGGCCAACTTGCCGGTTTCGAACGAGATCTCGGTTCCTGAGATCTCGACGGAGACGCGCTTGACGGCGTCAGACATATTCAATTCCCTTCTGCTCCGCCCTTCGGTCGGCGGAGTGCTTTCTCTCTTTTTCGTTCCGAACCCTGTCGATGGTAGCGCTCACCGCTGATCAGCGATGAGCGCTACCATCGGTCCGGGCGCCGCCAGCTCCGGAAATCACCCGCCCGCGTCAGGCGGCCGGCCAAACGATCGGATCGGACAGGCGTCGGCGGGAGTCGCGAGCCACCCGGGCGCGTCCGCGGCCCGTCCGGCGCGCCGTGGCAACGACAGCCGGCTCGTGATGGTGCTGGGTAGCGATCGCCCATCCCAAGGGGGCCACGACTCCGGTGACCACGGCGCTGCAGAGAATTGCGTTGAGAATGATCGTCAGAGTCATCTTGGCTCCTTTTCCGCTTTCGAGAAGCATCGAACCGGAGCTCAAGCGGCACGTGAGTTTGGCCTAAGTGGTGGGTAGGACCCTGGTTAGAGACCTCTCATCGCCGGCGATCCTCGGCTAGCGTGCGCAGATCGAACGTCACGAAACGCGGTGCGTAGGGATATAGGTACGCTGACCGCTCGTTGCCCGCGCGGTCGATCAGGTAGAGCGCTTCGGTGTGGCTGATGTCGCCGCCCACAGGCGGCGCCACGAAGATGTGGTACGCCTTCCAGACCGGCGCGAGCTGAGCGTGGCTGCCCCGCAGCCAATGCCACGCGCCGATCTGTGCGAGCCCCCATTCCCCAACGGCTCTGCGTGTGCTCGCGGGTGTGTCGAGCGGGTTGATGCTGACCGCGACGAGCACTGGGCGCTGAGCCGCGGGCAGCGAGCGCTCGGCGGCGGCGAGCGCTCGACCGGCGAGCGGACACGCCTGCGTGCAATTGGAGTCGAAGAAGACCAGCGCCACTGTGCGCCCCCTCAGCGAGCTCAGCGAGAAGCGCCGGCCGCTCTGGTCGCGCAGCGTCGAGATCGGTGGGGCCGGCCGGCTCCCGGCTGCCCACGTCGCCTCGCCGCGCAGTCCCACGTTCGCCGTCGCCGCCGGTGAGCGCTTGGCCAGCAGGAAGTGCGATCCTACGCCGAGGCTGAGGCCGACCAGCGCCGCCAGCACCACAACGGCCGCAATCTGACCGGCTACGCTCGGGCGCCGGGGTGCCCGAGCCTCCGCGCCGACTGCGCGCTGCATCAAGAGTCGCCCGGTGGCGGCCCGGCCGGAGTGCTCTCGGAGTCGGGTGCCGCGGCCACGACCTCGGGCGCTGGCAACGAGGCCGAGGACATCGGCGTGTCCTCTGGCACGCGCCGGACCGACATCAGGTACCAGATCACCAGCGCGATCACGAGACCGACCGGCATCAGCAGAGTGATGAGCGAGCCGGCGAGGAAATTGTCGGCGAACGGAATCGGGGGCATCAGACTGTCAGTCCTCCTCAGGTGGTGAGCACAGGACGGCGCCGAGCGGTTTTGGTCTCCGGGTCGAGCCAGCGATAGACGCCGAGCATCATCGCGGCTGCGTACGAGAGTGAGCCGGGCACCCACATCATTCCTGCTGCCAGCTGCTGGTCGGTCAACGCCGAGATCCCGCCTGGCCGCTGCGTGAGCGCGGCGTAGTGGAGGATCAATGGCTCGGGAACGAGCACCAGTGTGATCGCGAGACCCCACCCGACCACCATCGCGCCGACCACGTACGCGATCCGCGCCGGCCAGATCAAGCGTGGGCGCAGTGGGCCAGGGTCGATCACGCGAGTCCAGAAGAGCAGGCCGGTGAAGAAGAACATCGCGTGCTCGAGATCGTGGATCGCGCTCGATCCCAGGGTCGCGTTGTAGGCGCCGGGTATGTGCCAGGCGACGATCGCGGCGTTGAACAGCAGCCAGGCGGGAACCGGGCGCGCCAGCGCCCGCAGCGGAGCGCTCCAACCAGCCCGGGCCAACGCTCGTCCGACGGCCGCACGCGACTGCAGCGGGAGTGCGCGCCACATCCGCGGCCATGGGCGGCCGAGCAGGATCAGCGGCGGGGCGATCGTCAGCAGCAGCACGTGCTGGAGCATGTGCGCCCAGAACAGCTGCTCGGCGTACCCGTCGAGCGGCGACTCCAGCGCGAGCACGATCGTGGCCAGGCCTGCCACGAACGGCGCAGCGCGCAGGCGCCGATCTCCCGAGCAGCTATACCCACGACCGCCGAGCCAGTACAGCAGC
>CAXMLR010000244.1:0-1975 GCA_964194275.1 uncultured Solirubrobacterales bacterium | reverse complement strand
TGTGTATAAGAGACAGGTCTACAACCATGTCGGCGCGTCCGGGACGCCGGCTCTGGACGCATTCGGTCCGTACTTCACCGAGAAGTACGAGACCCCCTGGGGCCGCGCGATCAACTTCGACGACGCCGACTGCGACCCGGTGCGAGAGTGGGTGCTGCAGAGCGCCGAGGGGTGGGTCCGCGACTTCGCCGTCGACGGGCTCCGGCTCGATGCGATCCACGCGATCTTCGATGCGAGCGCCGAGCACATCGTGGAGGCGGTGGCGCGCCGCGTGCACGCGGTCAACCCCGCCGCCCTGGTGATCGCCGAAAGCGGGCTCAACGACCCGCGAGTGGTGCGCCCGACTGGGCGTGGCGGCTACGGATGCGACGCCGCCTGGGCCGATGACTTCCATCACTCGCTGCGCACGCTGGTCACCGACGAGCGTGACGGCTATTACTCGGAGTTCGGCCGGGTCGCCGATCTGGCCAAGGCGTTTCACCGCCCCCATGTTCACGACGGCGTGTACTCGGGCTTCCGCCGCCGGCGCTTCGGCGCTCCCGCCGACGACGTGGCGCCAGAGCGGTTCGTCGTCTTCTCGCAGGACCACGACCAGGTCGGCAACCGCGCCTTCGGCGATCGCATGCCGGCCGCCGGCCGCTCGCTGGCCGCCCTCTGCACCCTGGCGGCACCGTTCACGCCGATGCTGTTCATGGGCGAGGAGTACGGCGAGTCCGCGCCGTTTCAGTTCTTCTCCGACCACATCGATGACGAGATCGCCGTGGCCACCCGCGAGGGCCGGCGGGAGGAGTTCGCCGCGTTCACCTCATTCGGGCAGGAGATGCCCGATCCACAGTCAGAGCAGACATTCCTGGACTCCAAGCTGACCCGGGAGCGGAATCCGTTGGTTTCACAGCTCTATGCGGATCTGCTGCGCATTCGTCGCGAGCTGGGAGGCGGGGACGCGGACGAAATCGATTTCGACGACGATGCACGCTGGCTGCGCGTGAGTCGTGGCGGATATGAACTCGTGTGCAACTTCGCCTCTGAACCTTCCCGGGTGCGCTGTGACGGAACCGAGCTGGCGCTGGCCGCCGGCGGCGAAGCCGTCCTCAGGGACGGTCACGTCGAGCTTCCGGCGCTGTCTGGAGCGCTGATCCGATGATGGACGTCTGGCCTGGACGTCCGTTTCCGCTGGGCGCGAGTTGGGATGGAACCGGCGCCAACTTCTCGATC
Source organism: uncultured Solirubrobacterales bacterium (assembly GCA_964194275.1). Taxonomy (GTDB): domain Bacteria; phylum Actinomycetota; class Thermoleophilia; order Solirubrobacterales; family Solirubrobacteraceae; genus Palsa-465. The sequence continues at coordinate 760 of CAXMLR010000244.1, read as the reverse complement.
TTCTCCGAGCACGCTGAACGCGTGGAGCTGTGCCTGTTCGACGAGGACGGAGCCGAGGCCCGGATCGACATGCCCGGGCGCCGCGCGCTCAACCACCACTGCTACATCCCGGGAATCGGACCGGGCCAGCGCTACGGATTTCGCGTCCACGGGCCCTACGCCCCTCACGATGGCCACCGCTTCAATCCCGCCAAGCTGCTGATCGACCCCTACGCCAAGGCGATCGAAGGGGGCGTCAACTGGGGCCACGACGCCAACGTGCTGCCCTACGTCCCCGCCGGCGACGGCGACGACGAGGCCGACCTCGAGCTCGACGATGAGGACGACGCCGCGGCGATGCCGAAGTCGGTGGTGATCGACGACGCCTTCCTGTGGGAAGGCGATCGGCCGCCGCAGGTCCCGTTCGCCGACACCGTGATCTACGAGACTCACGTGAAGGGCTTCACCATGACCCACCCGGCGATCCGCGAGGACCTCCGCGGGACGTACGCCGGTCTGGCCTGCGAGCCGGCCATCGACTATCTCGTCGACCTCGGCATCACCGCGGTCGAGCTGCTGCCGGTGCACCACATCTCCGATGAGTCGTTCCTGGCCGGGCGGGGGCTGCGCAACTACTGGGGCTACAGCACGATCGGGTATTTCGCGCCCCACTCCGAGTACGCCGCCACCGGTCGCCGAGGTGAGCAGGTGCGGGAATTCAAAGGCATGGTGAAAGCCCTCCACAAGGCCGGCATCGAGGTGATCCTCGACGTCGTCTACA
>CAXMLR010000243.1:0-3163 GCA_964194275.1 uncultured Solirubrobacterales bacterium | reverse complement strand
CCCGGCCCGCCGGCCGGCCTAGCCGCGGGCCAGGACTCCGTCCATCACCAAGCCGATCACGCCGTCCTGGGCGCGGGACGGACTCCAGCCGTGACCGTTGCGCAGGTGACCGTACGTGTGGCCGATCAGGTTGAACAGCACCGTTGCCGTCTCGCGCTCGTCGAGGCGAGCGAGCGTGCCGTCCAACGCGCCGTCCAGGAGCAGACGCTGGAGTGGTTCCACGAATACCGGCCGGGTCAGGGTGTCGGGACCCTGCTCGTGATAGATCTCCTCGCGGGCGGAAGCGGACAGCGCCTCGAGCATCGCGAGATTGTGCTCGGTGACCTCACAAAGTTGCGTCAGAGCAAGTCTCAGCCGCTCCGCGCCGGTGCCCGAAGCGACCAGCGCCGGCCACAGTGCGTCGCGGTATTCGCCCTCGAGCCGGAGGGTGATTGCGGCCAGGATGTCGCCCTTGGACACGCCGCGCCGATGGAGTGTCATGCGGGAGATCCCGGCCGCGGAAGAGATCCGCTCGAGCGTCGCGGCCGCCAGCCCATCTTGCGCGAGCACGTGGCGCGCGGCGTCGACGATGTTTGGGGGGACCTCGCTCATGCGAGGTCAGGCCGACCTGATTTGCGGGCACGGAAGCGAAAGGAGCCGCCGCCGCGAGTCACCTCGGCGTCCTCCAGCCCGGCGGCAGCCAGACGCTCGGGAGTCGTGTCCGGGTCAACCAGCGAGAGGGTGTCGCCGACGTGGATCAGCCTGAACAGGCGGCCGGTACCGATGCTGTCCGTTCCAGCGAAGATCCCGCCCGGCCGGATCACCCGGGCGCACTCGGCAAAGGCCTTGTCCTGCAGGTCACGACCGGGAATGTGGTGGAGCATGGTGAAGCAGACGACGGCGGAGAACCGGCCGTCGTCAAACGGGAGGCTCGTGGCATCACCCTGCACCACCGCCGCCGCCCCCGGCAGCTCTCGCCGTAGGCGTGCGCAGTAGCGCTCGTCGAGCTCGAGTGCAGTTAGCCGGCCAGGTAGCGCTTGGGCGAGGAGCCGGGTGGTGGCGCCGAAACCGGGGCCGATCTCCAGCACATCATCGCCGAGGTGAAGGCCCTCGAGGCCCCACGGCAGCAGCTTGCGCTGCACCCTCCGCCTCCACCAACCAGAGGAGCACAGCAGGTTGTGCATGCGATTCATGGTACGCGAGTGTAACAGGATGTGACATCTACGTAACAGGAGCTTGCTCGACCGTGGCCACTGCGAGCGCCGCGGCGCCCTCTTCGCGCCCGACGAAGCCCATGCCCTCGCCACGCGTGGCCTTAACGCTCACATGCGCGACGGGCAACCCGATCGTCGCTGCGAGCGACGCCCGGATCCGCTCGCGCACGGGCGCAAGCCTTGGCCGCTCGATCAACACCGTCGCATCGACATGGTGGATCGCGAATCCCCGCTCGCGCAGCAGCGCCACCGCGGCCTTCAGCAGCTCGATCGAGTCCGCGTCGCGGTAACGCTCATCTGTATCGGGAAAGTGCTCACCGATGTCCCCCAGGGCCGCGGCTCCGAGCAATGCGTCGATCACGGCGTGGACCAGAACATCGGCGTCCGAGTGACCGCTCAAACCCCGTTCGTGCTCGATCTCGATACCCCCCAAAACCAACCGCCGCCCACCGGTGAAGCGGTGACAGTCGTAGCCGATCCCCATCGCAACGGTCATTGCGCGCGCTCGCCCAACAGTAGCTCCGCTACCCGCAGGTCGACCGGGGTGGTGATCTTGATGTTCTCGGCGGCGCCGAGGACGACGCGCACCGTCCCACCACCCACCTCCACGAGCCACGCGTCGTCGGTCGCGCTCTGCAGCGTCTGCGCCGAGGCTTCGAGCGCGCGCTGCAGAGCCTGCCGGCGGAACACCTGTGGAGTCTGCACCGCCCACAGCCGTTCCCGTCTCAGCGTCCGGGAGACCTCGCGTCCGTCGTCGCCCACCTCTTTGATCGTGTCCGACACCGGCATCGCCGCGACCACTGCGTCAGCACCTGAGGATTCGAGCTCATCCAAGGCGCGTTGGAACAGCTCAGGCGCTGCCAGCGGCCGGGCTGCGTCGTGGACGATCACCGGATCACCCCCGCCGGACGCCCGCAGAGCGGCCAGCACCGACTGTGAGCGATGCACCCCGCCCGCCACCGCCACCGTGCCGACCGGCGCGCCGGCCAGCTGATCGTCAGGCAGCGCCACGACGATCCGCTCCACAGAGCCCACGCTCCGCAGCGCCTGCACCGACCACTCGAGCATCGGCCGCCCCGAAACGTTGACGAGCGCCTTGGGCCGCCCAGACCCAAGGCGCTCGCCACGTCCCGCGGCCACGATCAACGCGACCGCCATCTCAATCTGCGGCAGTTCTATTTCGCGGCCACGGCGACTTTGCCGTTGCCGTTGGCGCTCACGGGCACCTTGCCGTCGCCGTGCGAGGAATCCACGAGCAGGCTGTAGAGGTGCGCATCGACCTCCTCCTCGTTCATCGCGAGCGCATACATCAGCTCAGACGCGAGAATCTTCTTGGCGCGCGTGAACATCTGCTTTTCGCCGGTCGACAGTCCTTTCTCGGCTTCGCGGACAGCGAGGTTCCGGACCACCTCGGCGAGTTCGTAGATGTCGCCCGTCTTGATCTTGTCGCGATTGTGCTTGAACCGCCGGTTCCAATTCTTGGGCATCTCCGAGCATTCGTCTTGCAGCACGGCGAGCACCTTCTTGACCGTCTCCTCGTCGATCACGCGGCGAAGGCCGGCCAGCTGCGCGTTCTCGGTCGGGACCATCACCGTCATGTCGTTGTGCAGGATCTTGACCGTGAGGTATTCGCGCTTCTCGCCCAGGATCTCTTTGTCTTCCTTGCGAATCACCTGCCCGGCGCCGTGATGGGGATATACAACGTTGTCGCCGATCTCGAAGTCAATGTGAGGGAGCACGACGTCTTCGAAATCCTCGTCCAAGTGCTCTTCCATTAGCTCTGTGATGGTGTCCTCCTCTTTCCTGGCAGGGCGGGGCGTGCTGCCCTCGCGTTTGCACTACGTCTGCAGGTAGCGATCAACGAGATTGATCTCCTGCTGTCGGCGAAGCCCCTCGCGGATGTCCTTCGCGCGGATCTCGCCGACTCCGTCGACGGTTTCGAGCTCGCCATCGGTGGCGGCGAGCAGCTC
>CAXMLR010000242.1:0-5929 GCA_964194275.1 uncultured Solirubrobacterales bacterium | reverse complement strand
GTGCTGCTCCCGGCGATGAAGGAGGTCGGCGACAAGTTCGGCGCCGGCGAGCTGATCCTCCCGTTTGTGCTCCAGTCAGCCGAGGTGATGAAGCGCGCCGTTGCGCAGCTTGAGAAGTACCTGGACAAGATCGAGGGCTACACCAAGGGGACGGTGGTGATCGCCACGGTGTTCGGGGACGTTCACGACATCGGCAAGTCGCTGGTCAACACGATCCTCACCAACAACGGCTACACCGTGGTCGACCTGGGTAAGCAGGTCCCGATCTCCACCATCCTCGACGCGGCCGTCGAGCACCAGGCGACGGCGATCGGACTCAGTGCGCTCCTGGTTTCCACCTCCAAGCAGATGCCGGCGTGCATCCAGGAGCTCCACCAGCGCGGGCTCGCATTCCCCGTGCTGATCGGCGGCGCCGCGATCAACCGGAACTTCGGCCTGCGGGTCCTCTATCCGGGCGGTCCCGAATCCGACCAGGTCTACGAGCCCGGCGTCTTCTACTGCAAGGATGCCTTCGAGGGACTGGCCAAGATGGACCAGCTGATCGACGACGAAGCCCGCGAGGCGCTGCTCGCCAAGACACGCGACGCCGCCCAGAAGCTGCGTGATGCCCCGGCCGCACCGGTCGAGCACTCACCCCCCACCACCGACGCCTCCGTGCGTAGCCCGGCGGCCACCGACCACCCGGTCCCCGAGCCGCCGTTCTGGGGCGCGCGGGAGATCGACGTGCCGATGGACGAGGTCTATCACCACCTCGACACGCACGTGCTATTCAAGCTCCACTGGGGCGGCCGCGGGGTCAAGGGCGAGGAGTGGGCGAAGCTCCTGCGCGAGGACTTCCAGCCCCGGCTCGAACGGATGTGGCGGGATCAGACCTACTTGCACCCGCAGGCCGTCCTCGGCTACTTCCCCTGCAACTCCGAGGGCAACGAGCTGATCATCTGGGATCCCGAGGCGCCCGGCGAGCGTGAGCTCGAACGGCTGGTGTTTCCCCGCCAGCCCCGCCACGACCGTATTTGCCTGGCCGACTTCTACCGGCCGCTGGACTCCGACGGGGTCGACGTGGTGGCCCTGCAGGCGGTGACGGCGGGACCAGAGGTCACCGAGCTGATGGCCAAGCTCGAGGCTGAGGGCGAGTTCGCCGAGCAGCTGTTCACACACGGGCTCGGAGTCCAGAGCGCTGAGGGCATGGCCGAGTGGCTTCATTCCCGGGTGCGCTCGGAGTTGGGGATCGCGCCAACCCAGGGTCGTCGCTACTCCTGGGGCTATCCGGCCTGCCCGGAGCAGTCTGAGCACGAGAAGGTCTTCCGGCTGCTTGGCGCTGCGTCGATTGGACTGCGGCTGTCCGGAGGCTTTGCCGTCGAGCCCGAACAGTCGACGCTGGCGATCATCGCCCACCACCCCCAAGCGGTGTACTTCGGGATGAAGTCGGGGACGCTACCCAAGACCGCCAAGCAGGCGGCCGACGAGCTGATCGCCGGTACCGGCAAGGACCCGGCCAAGCTCGGCGAGCTTCCCGACGAGGACCCGGCCGACGAGGTGCTGGCCGGCGAAGCCTCGGCCGACGGCGCCGACAGTGCCGTCGAGCCAGCGCTGACCGAAGCATAGGCTCGACCCGGTCGCGAGCCGTCGGCACAGATCGGGGACGGCGCGGTCAGTGGCCGGGCAATGTCCTCCAGAGCCTGGCCCTCGGCCCTGATCCCGTCGATCAACTCCACGACCCCGCCGATGATCATCATCACGGCACCGATGATGAACCCGAGCGCAGCCTGCGAGAAGTCGCCGGCGTCAGCCTTCGGCTTTGACCGCGTCGCCGCTGCGCCGCGGATGCGCCTTGCGGGCCGGTAGCTTCACAGGCGCGGCGTGCATGGCACGAAGGCGGACCTCGCGCCAGGACATGCCCTCCTTGAGCAGGGCCGGGACGCCCATCAGGATGGCCGTCGAGACCTCGACCGCCTGGAGGATCACGCCGTAGGCGACCCCGGCCGGGATGCCGACGTGCCAGCCGGTGTGCAGCACGGCAACGCAGGCGGCTTGGAAGACTCCCAGGTTGGCCGGCGTAGCCGGGAGCACCGCGGTGATATTGACGGCGAACAGCACGGCCGCGGCCGCGGCGATGCCGGCCTGGTGGCTCAGCCCCAGGGCGACGAGCAGGATGTAGCAGGAGAGCCACTGCAGCGCCCAAGCCGAGAGCTGGGCGACGGTGGCGATCACGCCGAGCTTCGGGCGGCGGAACACGATCAGTCCGACACGAACCCGGGTCAGGGCGCGGCGGGCCCTGGCCAGCCCGGCGTAGGCACGAGCAAAGCGGGAGTCAGCCCCGCGGCGGCGGCCGGTGCCCGCGTGCAGGACCGCCGGTGCGATCAGGACGATCATCAGCAGTGCGGCCGGGGCGATCGCGGCTATCAGCAGCGCGTCCTGATGACCGTTGAAGAAGTCCACCGACGAGAACATCACCGTGCCCAGGACGATCAGGGCGACGATGTTGAGCAGCGTCTGCGAGACGACCGTGCCGAGCACGATCGGCAGGTGTTCGCGGGGGCGGCCGGTCCGCCGCGCGACGACGAGCGCTCGCGAGGGCTCACCGAGCCGCGCCGGCAACGTAGAGGACATCAGCACGCCGATGAACGTTCCCTGCATTGCATCGACAAAGCTCACGCCGGCCCGCGGCAAGGCGGCCCGGAGGATCGCGTGCCAGGAGACCGCGCGCAGGAACATCGAGCTGCACATCACCCCGAGTCCCAGCAGGACCAGGGCCGGGCTTGAGTTGATCAGCGCGGCGGCGATGTTGCCCACGCCGATCTTCTGAAGCGCCAGCAACGCCAGCACGATGCCGCCGAGCGACACGGCGGCCAGCGCCACGCGGCGCACGAGGGCCAGCACCGGATTCTTCGTCGACGGCAGCCGCGGCTCGAGGCTCTGGAGCCGACGCGCGGGGACGTGGGGCTTCAAGTCAGCCGAACGGGCGCCGATCCTGACCGCCGCGGTGTTCAGCGCGCCCTGTGGCGCGGGGGTGGCGATCGCGTCCTGGTATGCGTGCATCACGTCGGCCGCTACCCGCGGCCAGGCGAACCGCGCCACGTCGAGCGCGGCGGCGCGGGCCATCTGCATCCGGCGCAGCGGCTCGTCATAGAGGTCACGCAGCGCCTCCGCCAGCGCTTGCGCGTCACCGACGGGGATCAGCACGCCGTCGACCCCGTTCCGCACGACGTCGCGATAACCGGCGATGTCGGAGGCGATCACCGGTGTGCCGGCCGCGAAGGCCTCCGTCAGGACCATGCCAAAGCTCTCGCCGCCCAGCGAGGGGGCGCACAGAACGTCGGCCTCCCCGAGTACGCGCTGCTTCTCGGCCTCGTCGACCTTGCCCAGCACCGTGACGCCCCGTGGGTCGAGCATCAGCGGCGCGAGTTCCGCCGGCGTCGGCCCGATGATCGTGAGCTCGGTGGGGATGTGCTCACGAAGCGCCTCGAACGCCCGCAGCAACATCGGCAGACCCTTGCGCTCGACCGCTTGACCGACGAAGGCGATTCGTAGCCCGCCGGCCGCGGGGCGGGCGGCGGCGAGCGCCGCACGCTCGCCATCGACGCGGACTCCATTGGGAATCACCCGGTAATGACCTCCGAACCAGCGCCGTCCCGTCCACGCCGCCGCCTCGGAGACCGCGATCCGCACCTGCAAGCGATTCAGCACCCGCCGGGCCCCGATCACGATGGCGATGCCGTTGGGCAGGCGCTTGTTCGAGTAGGAGTGGAACGTGCCGACCATCGGCAGACGCGTCGAGTCCGAGGCCACCCAGCCGGTCAGCGGTGCCACCGGCTCGTGGACGTGCACGACGTCGTAGGCGCCGGTGCGCAACTCGTGGTGCATGGCGGAGATCCCGTAGGGCGTGATCGACAGATTCGAGACGGCCCCGTTGGCCTTGAAGCCGATCGTCCGGCCCAGCGACACGAGGTATTCCGGCACCTGGACCGGCTGGGGACGGGCGCCCCGATGCAGAACCGCGGAAAAGCGGTCGGGCGGGTCGAAGGGCGCGAGCACCCGGACGTGATGTCCCTCTTCGAGGAAGCGCTCGGCCAGCGCTTCGATGTGCCTGGTGACGCCCCCCGGATACGTCCACGAATACGGCGACACCAGGGCGATGCGCATGGTCTTGATGGTAGAGCCTAACCGCCCCAGCGACAGAGTTTCGTTCGCCTATCATGGGACGCCATGCCAGTCCGGCATTTCGTCAAATACACCTTTTTAAAGGTCGATCCGGCGTGGCGGCGCCTCGACGAGGATCGTCGCGCCGCAGACAAGCGCGAATTCATCGCCGCGTGCGAGGATTTCGCCGATGGCCACCTGTTGCGGGCGTTCTCGCTGGTGGGTACGCGCGGCGACTGTGAGGTCATGCTGCTGGCCCAGGCCCAGAATCTCGAGCGGATCCACGAGTTTCATGTGGTTCTGGCCCAGAGCGGGCTGATGAAGTGGTGCACGGCCCCGTACTCGTTCCTGGCCATGACGAAGCCGTCCGAGTACTCGGACGAATCGCGCCTCGAGGTCCGCGCCGCACACGCCAAGTACCTGTTCGTCTATCCGTTCGTCAAGACCCGGGCCTGGTACGCATTGCCGGGCGACGAGCGCTGGCGGATCATGCAAGAGCACATCCGCCTCGGACGCGAATACCCGACCGTCGACCTCAATACCAGCTATTCGTTCGGGCTCGATGATCAGGAGTTCGTGGTGGCGTTCGAAACTGACAACCCCGCCGACTTCCTGGATCTCGTGCAGCGGCTGCGGACCACCGAGTCGAGCGCGTACACCCTCCGTGACACGCCGACGTTCACCTGCATCTCCTGCTCGGTGGAACGGGCGCTCGGAGCCCTCGACGGCGCGTCGCTGACTGTCACCTCCGAGCTATGACGAGCGACCCGGCGAAGCTCGCGATGGACTTCGACGAGGTCCGGGACATCACGGTGATCGGTGCGGGCCCGGTCGGTCTGAGCACGGCGTTCTGGGCCGGCATGCGCGAGGCCGACTCCCGGATCATCGATTCGCTGCCGGAACTGGGCGGTCAGCTGACCACCTTGTATCCAGAGAAGTGGATCTTCGACGTGCCGGGGCATCCGAAGATACTGGCCAAGGATCTGGTCGAGAGCCTCCGGGTCCAGTCGCTCGAGCAATTCGACATCCCTGTGCACCTGAACACCACGGCGGAGTCGATCTCCTGGGAGGGCACCGGCGAGGATCGGGTCGTCGTGCTGAACACCGATCGCGGCGAGCTGCGCTCACGCACCGTGATCATCGCCGGGGGGCACGGTGCATTCGAGCCAAAGAAGTTGCCCGGTTATGACCTGACCCCCTGGGAGGGCCGCGGCGCCCACTATCTCGTCGGCGAGAAGTCTGTGTTCAAAAACAAGCGGGTGATGATCGTCGGCGGCGGCGACTCCGCGGTCGACTGGGTGGTCAACCTGCTCGACACGGCCAGCGAGATCACGCTCGTCCATCGTCGCGAGGGCTTCCGCGCCCACGAGCTCACGGTGGGACAGGTGATGGAGGCAGCCGAGCGAGGCGACGTAGCCCTGCACGTGCCGTTTCAGATCCGCGAGGTCCGCGGCGATGGCGGGATCGAACGGGTGCGGCTGTTTCACTCCGAGGACGAGGCCCACGAGATCGAGATCGAGGTCGACGCGATCCTCTTGCAGCTCGGGTTCAAGACCGCCCTCGGACCGCTGAAGGATTGGGGCTTCGAGGTGATCAAGGGAGCGATTGCCGTCGATCCGGTGATGAAGACCTCGCTGGAGCGCGTCTGGGCCTGCGGCGACATCACCACCTTCGACGGAAAGCTGAAGCTGATCGCCACCGGCTTTGCCGAGTCCGCGATCTCGGTCGCCCAGGCGGTGCATGAGATCCGCCCGGAGGTCAAGATTCAGCCGAAGTACTCGACCAACAC
>CAXMLR010000241.1:0-2896 GCA_964194275.1 uncultured Solirubrobacterales bacterium | reverse complement strand
CCCGCCGCGATGCGAGCGGCTGGTCCTCGTCTCCAGCGGCGGCCTCGGTCCTGAGGTGTCGTGGATGCTGCGCCTCTTCAGCTTGCCGGGCACCGAGTACCTCATGCCCGTGCTCTTTTCCTCGTTTGTACGCGACATGGGTAACGCCGTCAGCCGCCGGTTGCGCGGTTTCGGTCTTCGCGCGCCCGTCCTCGAGCAGGAATGGCGCAGTTACGTGTCGCTGACCGAGCCGTCGGGTCGGGACGCGTTCCTTCGCACGCTGCGTGCCGTTGTCGACCCGCGCGGTCAGGCGGTGTGTGCCTATGACCGGTTGTACCTTGCGTCCCAGTTGCCGACCTTGATCGTGTGGGGAAAGCGGGATCGCATCATCCCGGTCGCGCACGCCACCGAGGCGCACGCCGCGATTCCCGGTAGCCGCCTGGTGATCTTCGATCACGCAGATCACTTTCCGCAGGCAGAGGAACCGCAGAAATTCGTTGACGCCGTGACTGAGTTCATCGAGACCACCGACCCGCTCGATCTCGCCGAGTCTGAATGGCAAGCGCGGCTGACCGCCGGCCGGTGAATCAGGCATCGGCGCTACGTATGGTGGGCAGCATGCAACACACATCGGCTCAATACGAAGCTCAGGCTGCCGGCGAACTGAGCGTGTCATCGTCTACATGCCGGCAGCTGTTGGCGCACTCCTCGCCGCCGTGCTCAGCCGACACTTGCCGCATCCGGTAGAAGTTCATCCCCTCGGACGGTTCACTGGGTGGCGACCAGGTCTTCCTCGGCGATCACGGCGAGCCGGAAGACACTGGAGTCGCCCCGCCGTGCCCGGCCCGACACAGCTGGGTCTTGCCCACGCCCGATTCGCCGGTCACGAGATGACGCGGCCGTGACCGTCGCGATAGCGCGTCGAGCAGCGTGCAAGATCGCGGTCGCGCCCGGCCGGACGGGACAGGAGTACCGGCGACGGCACGTCGAAAACCCGTGGCACCACACCCGAGCCCGGCGCCCCCAGGGCGCACTCCAGTCCGGGCGGCCGGCAGCCCAGTGGCCGCCGGCCACCCCGCCGGGCTCGGGATTCAGCCGAGCGGGCAGGGCGCCGAGGACCTTGTGGACCTCGGGCTGGGCCTCTTGGCGGTCGAGGGCGTCGCGGTCCTGGAACACCTCGACGGCGACGATGGAGTTGGGATCGGTGATGTCCCGCGCGATGTCGAAGCTGATGGTGCCCGGCAGCGCACGGCTGGGGGCGACGACAGCTTCGAGCAGGCCGAGGACGTGCTCCGTCTTGCCGGGCTGGCAGCTGATCTTGAAGCGGACGACGAGCATGGTTTGGCTCCTCCTGGGTGATGTTGGGTGTCACCCTGGAGGCGTGAGATCGCGTCACACAGTGTGCGTTCAGAGCTGCCAGTTGACCGGCTCTTCGGGGTCATAAGAGCAGAACGTCCCGGTGCGGACAGATTTGGCGAGGTGGCGGCCCAGTGAGGTGTGGTGTGACTCGATGCGGCGCACGGCGTCTCGGATTCGGGCGGTGACGGCGGTGCGGGCCCGTTCCGCTGGGTCGCCGCCGCGTCGAGCGCGGCCGCCCAGACCGTAGGCGTCGGCCAGCTGGGCGAGAAGGGCGTCGCGCTCTGCGGCCACCCGGGCGGAGCGTCCGGTGTCCTCGGTGCCGTCGGCCTCGTCCAGTTCCTGCTCGAGCTCAACGATCCGCTGCTTGTAAGCCCGGCGGGCCTGCGCGTCGATAGCAGGACCGGCTGATCCGGCAACGACCGTCCCTCCGGGAGCCGCCAGATCGACGGCCGCCACTTCTCGACCGGGCCGGGCGAGCAGCGCGGCGAGGTCGCGCATGCCTTTGGAGTCGCGAAGAGTGACAAACGTGCCGTCGAAGCCGACCTCCCACAGTTCGCCGATACGCCGGAAGATCGCCAATCCCGCCGGCACGCCCCCAGATCCGCCCAAGGGCGCGCCGATCTCCTCGACCAGCCGGCCGACCCCAAGACCGGCGTATCGGTCGCGGGCCTCCGCGAGCGCCGTCGCGTCATTGAGCGCTCGGCCGCGGTCGAGCTGGGTCCGGGCGACCAGCAGGTCGGCGCCGGCCCGCTCGTTGATCCGGCGGGCGGCGTCAAAGTGCTCGGCGGCAGTCGCCGTGTGCCCGAGGGCGGCCGCGATTACGCCGAGCTGTCGGTGCACGGGGCCGTGGCTGTAAGCGCCGATCCCGTCGAGCGACCACACCTCGGCGAACGGTGCCAGCTTTTCGTACATCCAGGCGAGATGCTCGTGGGCTGCGAGCTCAACTGCGAGCACGGCGACCTGGGCGACCATCGTGAGCCACTCGGCGTCCCGCGGCGCCGCCTGCATCTGGGGGATCCCTGCTTCCAGGACCGCCCGGGCCTCCTCCGTTCGGCCAGCGAAGAGCCGGCGGCCCACCTCCAGGGGCAGCATCTGCGGTCCCATCTCGGCCCAGCGGCCGAGCGGCACCCGTGCATCGGCAAGCGCGACCGCCACAGCGCGGTCACCGAGCTCCAGCGCGGCGAACCAGCGTTGCGGGACGGTGAGGATGTCGCAGTTCACGCTCGCCGCGGCGCGACCCAACTCCTCCGCCGCGGCCACTCCCGCTTCGTACTCGCTGATCCGGCCGCGCATGATCGCCCGGGCCGCGCGCCACAGGTGCACGTACCACTGGTACTGCGGTCTGCCGAGCGCGTCGGCCAACCCGGAGAACGCGGCCACCTCAGCGTCGACGGCGATCATGTCGCCGGCCTCAAACGCGGCGACCACCGCCAACCGCTGACCAAGCAATTCGGTCCCAACGTCGCGGCGACCCTGCGCGATGCCGACGATGATCCTTGCGTCGCTGGCGCGCTGGGCGACGTGGTCCGGCCCTGCGGCGACATCGCAGCGGGCGGCG
>CAXMLR010000240.1:0-1977 GCA_964194275.1 uncultured Solirubrobacterales bacterium | reverse complement strand
ACCGACGCCACCGACCGGCCGGCCCTGCAGGGTCCGGCAGTCGAGCGCGACGTGCAGGTCCGTCGCGGTCACGCGGCAAACGCCAGATAGACGAGCCCGAACCCCACGTAGCGACTCGTCACGCCGGTGTCGTTTGGGTGGCGTGAGATCGCGTCCACCGCGTTCGCCCTCGGTACCGCGCCGCGTGGCGCTGCCACCAGCGCCGTTCGTCGTCGAGGCCGGGATCCTCGAATACGAACGGAATCACGTCGAGCAGCGCCTGCGCCCACGGCCCCGCGACCCGGCGCGGGGGATCGAGCGTGGGGCTGTGGAGGACGTCCGCGCGGCGGCGCCGAAGGTCGAGCGGCGGGAGCAGCTCCTGCCCAAGGTGCCTGAACCTGCCGGGAGCGGTACGGGTGACGCCCGCCCTGGTGATTCCGTTGGGAAGCGATCTCCCCGATCGCACCAGGGCGGGGACCGCCAGCCGCTCGTTTGTCGCCAGTCCGGCGAGCAGTTGCCGGACGTAGTCGCTGACGCCTCGACCGGCGAAGTCGCCACCCATGCTCGCCGCGTCGATGAGCAGCTCCGTCAAGGGCGACCTGCTGGCCAGGACCACCCGCGACCCTAGCGGCTCTTCCATGCGTGGTAGAGCACTCTGCTGCTGCGAAGCGCTGTTCCCGCCTTGCCACCTCGACGGAGCGGGTAGAGCTGGCGTGCCGCGCTCCTCAGCCGCGAGCGGTAGGAGCTCTTGGCGTATCTCTCCACGGAACGAAACCCGAAGCGCCGAAGCAGAGCCACGATGGCGGAGTCATTGAGGGCCCACCAGTTCGTGTCATCGTCGGAGAGCTCGCCTCCCGGGAAGCACAGCGCGGCTGGATGTCGACATGAGTCCAACCCAGCAACCGTGTCCAGGATTAGGTGGTCGGCTGTCACGCTCGCGACGCGCTCGATGGCCGTGATTGGGTCCCGCACGTGGTAAAGAACGCCCAGGAAGAGTACGAGATCCCAGGTGCCGACGGTCTCCGGCGAGAGATCCATTACGTCGATCTCGCGATCCTCGACCCGCGATCCCAGGGCACGACGGGCGAGTTCGAAACCCTGCTTGCCCCAGGAGCCACCTTCCGTCCACACGAACGAGTCTGTCGCCAGCACCCGGTCGGCGCCTCGCGACTCGGCCTCGAAGGACCAGAACCCGTCCCAGGCACCGACGTCCAGGACCGTCTTGCCATCGAGGCGCTCGGGAATTCGCAGCCGTGGGACGTCAGTGAGGTTGCCCTTGCCGGGCGTCACGACCCCGTCCCGCAGATCGATCGAGTGGTACCAGGTGATCTCGTTGATGGTCCGCATCAGCTCGTCGCGCTCGGCCGCCGAGCGTGCCGGCGGCTGCCGCCCAGCATCAATGTCGTTCGTCATCGGGCTCCCGTGTCAAATTGCGTGAAGGCCCACAGCGGGACGCGTGGGGTTCTCGCCCACGGTCCGCTCCGTCTTATGATGAGTAAGGCCCCGTGGCAGTCTATGCACGTGCGGGAACGAAGATCATGCACGGGGAGATTGGCACGCTCGCCGGGGAATTTTGTGACGGCGGTCCCGGGGATGTCGTTCAGTCGGTGAGCTGAGCCAGTGGCCGTCTCGCCGTGAATCATGGCAGGTCGAGGTCCGATGCGATGCCGCCGGTTTGCGGCTCAGATCGTGCAGCCAGCAGACAGGTCAGTATGTAGAAAGCGGTTCTACTGCGAGCTGCTCGCTCGACCAGGGGGCGGGAGATCCGTCCTGGCGGACCTGACGGCCGGCGGCTGGCTTTGCGGCCGACGAATGGCGGCGGACTGCGGCGCTCCGACCGGCTCGGGCATCCTGGCGTCGACCGGCGCGTCGACCGTCGCGGCGGCGGCGAGGTGTGGCAACACGCCCGGGACAAGGCGACCGACGCCACCGACCGGCCGGCCCTGCAGGGTCCGGCAGTCGAGCGCGACGTGCAGGTCCGTCGCGGTCACGCGGCAA
>CAXMLR010000239.1:0-7925 GCA_964194275.1 uncultured Solirubrobacterales bacterium | reverse complement strand
CCGAGCGAGGTCTTGCCGACGCCGGGGGGACCGACAAAGCACAGAATTGACCCTCGAGCGTCGGGCTTCAACGAGCGGACGGCCAAAAACTCGAGGATCCGCTCCTTGACCTGCTCGATGTCGTAGTGATCCTCGTCGAGGATTTCGCGAGCGTGGGCGAGGTCGAGGTTGTCCTCGGTTGACTTGTCCCACGGAAGCGCGGCGATCCACTCGAGGTAGCCCCGCACGACTCCATGCTCGGCCATCGCCGGCTGCAGACGCTCGAGCCGGCTCAGCTCCCGGTCGGCCTGCTTGCGAACCTCCTCAGGCAGGGTGATGGCGACGAGCTGTTCGCGCAGCTCGCTGACCTCGGCCTGGACCTCGTCCGATTCGCCGAGCTCCTCCTGGATCGCCTTCAGCTGCTGGCGCAGGAAGTATTCGCGCTGGCCCTTCTCGAGCTCGGACTGGACCTGCGACTGGATCTTGGATCCGATCGCCACCACCTCGAGCTCGCGAGCCAGGATCTCCGAGAGCCGGCGTAGTCGCTTGGCGACGTCGAGCTCTTCGAGCAGGGCCTGCTTCTCGTCGGTCTTCAGACGCAGGGCGCCGGCGATCAGGTGGGTGAGGACACTCGGATCCTCGACGTTGGCCACCATGATCTGGAGCTCCTCGGGCAGATACGGAACCTCGGCGACGATGTCGGTGAAGGTGTGCTGGACGTTGCGCATCAGTGCGACCAGCTCCGTGCTCTGACGGACCACGTCCGGCGCCTCGGCAATCTCGGCCACCAGGTATGGCTCAGTGGCGAGCCACCGAGCGATCCGGACACGCTGACCGCCCTGAATCAGGACCCGCAGGGTTCCGTCGGGAACGCGGATCATTCGCGCCACGACGCCGATTACACCCATGTCGTAGAGGTCGTCGGGGGCGGGAATCTCGTCCTCGGGCTTGCGGCTGGCCACCATCACGATCGAGCGATCGCCCCGGAGGACGTCGTTGACCAGCTCGATGCTCCGTTGCTGGCCTACGTTGAGGGGCACGAGCATCTCCGGAAACGTGACCGTGTCACGCAGGGGCAGCACGCCGACCCGGTCCGGCAGCTGCCGCACACCACCGACGGCGATGTCCTGCGGACCGGCGTCAGGGGTTCCCACCTCGATCATGCTTCGTGCTCGATCGGCACCGAGCGCACGCGGTGGTCGGCCTGCAGGAGCGGCAGCTCGATCCGCAGGATCCCGTCCTCGTAGTGGGCCTTCGCCGCATCCGCCTGAACGTCAGCGCCGAGCTCGACGATCCGGCGAAAGCTGCCCCGTTCGATCTCGACCTGCTGGTAGACGTCGCTCTCGACCGTCGGCGCCGCGCGCCGCCCGGACAGGATCAGCTTTCGCCCCTGGATCTCCAACTCGAGCTCTTCGCTCACCACTCCGGCCAGCTCCGCGGTGACGATCGCGCGGGGGGGGTCAGCCGTGTAGGCGACGTCCACGGCCGGCGAGAACCCGAGCCTCCGGCGGGACAGCCCGGTGCGCTCGAGCACGTCACCGAACAGCTCATCCATGTCCCGCCGCATCCGATCGAAATTGGCAAACAGGTCTCGCTCGGGCATCAAGGCAAGGGTAACCGCGGGGCTGCGGAGATGTTGATCCGGTCGTGGGCCAGGCGCGTAGACGACACCGACCGGTTCTACCGGCCAGCCAAGGTTGCCCGTCGCCCGTCCCGGTCTCCCCTCCGGGGGCGGGCGGCGTGGCGCCTGCTACAAGTCGTAGACGGCACCCTCGTAGGCCAGCTCGACGGACTTCCCGTAGCTGGCGCTCGCGGTCGCCTGCGCCCATTCCGGGTCGAGCTCGTCGGAGAAATGGGTGAGGACCACGCGCCGCGCGCGGGCGCGGCGACCGTGATCGCCGGCCTCCTCGGGCGTCAGGTGACCGCGGATGCCGGTGCGCTCCGGGCGCGGAAGCGTCGCCTCGATCAGCAGGAGGTCCGTCTCGTCGGCGAACGCGACCAGTTCCTCGTTGGGGCTGCAGTCGGCGCTAAACGTGATCCGGCCGGAGGCGCAGGCCAGCTCGATCGCGTAGGTCGGGGTGAAATGCGGAACCTCGCAGAAGCGGACCGCGAAAGGACCCACCACGAGTTCGTCGGGAGCGTCGTATTCGCGCAGGCTGAACGCGTTGTCGATCAGGTCCGCGTTGCCCCAGCATCCGACGATTTGTCGGAATACCTCGCCCGCGCCAACGGGCGCATACAGGGCCGGACGGGCGGGGTGGCTGGTGCCGGGCCAGCCGCCGACGGCGACCGGCTGCTGGCGCGGCGCGTAGGTGAGCGCATACGAGAACGGGATCAGGTCGAGGATGTGGTCAGCGTGCAGGTGGCTGACCAGGACGGCGCTGACATCGACATAGTCGCAGACCGCGCGCAGCTTGGAGAACACGCCGTTGCCGCAGTCCAGAAGCAGCGCGAACTCACCCTCCTGGATCAGGTACCCACTGCAGGCCCCGCCCGCGTCCTGCCATGCCGGCGACTTGCCAAGCACGGTGACTTGCAACACCGCTCCTCTCTCGTGACTCTGACACTCTAACCGCGTGACCGTGGCGCACGCGCAGATGCCGTTGCTGCTCGCGGCGAGCACGCATCGCTTCGACGCGGCGCTGTTGGTCCTTGGTGCGCTGCTCGTCCTCGGAGCGCTCGCCTCGGGCCTCGCCCGGAGAAGCTTCCTCTCCCTGACCTCCCTGTTCGTCCTGATCGGCTTCGCCCTCGGACCAGGACTCACCGGAGCGCTCCACTTCCAGGCCCGGTCGGCGTTCGTCGGCGACCTGGCCACGGTGGCGCTGATCGTGATCCTGTTTCGAGACGGCCTCGAGGTCGAGCGCGAGATGCTGGTGACCCACTGGCACCTCCCACTACGCAAACTCGTGCTGGCGATGCCGCTGACCGCGGTGATCGTTGCCGCGATCACCCGGCTGCTGACCGATCTCACCTGGACGGAGTGCTTTCTCCTGGGCGCGTTGCTCTCACCGACCGATCCGGTGCTCTCCTCGAGCGTCGTCACCAACCCTCGGGTCCCGCGGCTGGTGCGTCACTCGCTGAACCTCGAGTCGGGGCTCAACGACGGGCTGGCGCTTCCCGCCGTACTCGCCCTGGCCGCGGCGCTGGGCACCGACGCCGGTCACTTCGTCTGGTGGCGATTTGTGCTCCAGGATGTGACGGTCGGCCTGGCCACCGGCTTGGTGGTCGGCCTCGTGGCCTCCTGGCTGATGCCGCGCGAGGGTGCCGTCCAGTCTCATCAGAAGTCGCTGTACGCGCTCGGGACGGCGTTCGCGGCCTACGGTGTCGCGGTCCTGCCCCCGCACGGCAACGGTCTGATCGCCGTGTTCGTAGCGGCAATCACCCTCGGCATACGCCGCGCGGAGATTCGCGGCGTGTTCGCTGAGCAGGGGGCGGACATCGTCGAGATCGTCAAGCTCGGCATCTTCGTCGTGTTCGGTTCGTTGCTCACGCTGCATGGGCTGTTCGGTGATGGCTGGGCGGCGATCGGGATAGTGGCCGCCACGTTGCTGCTGGCGCGACCGGTGGCGGTATTCGTCGCCCTCGCGGGAACCGGAACCGACGCCGCCACCAAGGGTTTCATGTCGTGGTTCGGCCCGAAGGGAGTGGCGACCATGACCTTCTCTCTGCTGGTCCTGAACGACCAGATCGTCGCGGGCAGCCGGATCTTCAACTTGGCCGCCCTGGCCGTGTTCTGCTCGATCGTCCTCCACGGGCTCACTGACACCCCCGGCGCGCGGTGGATCGCGCGGCGTTCAGGCGGCGAGGACGACGGCTAGCGCGAGCTCAGTGCTCGTTGGCGTCGTGGCGCCGGGCCGGATCCAGCACCCAGCCCAGGATGATGGCCAGCAGCACGAAGGCGATGAATCCACCGATCAGCGGCCAGAACATGGCGGAAACATATCGCTACGACGCGTGCAGCGCGACTTGGTCGCTGGCGGACGGGAACGCCCAAGCGACTTGGAGGCGCCGCTCCTGGCGAAAGACGAACCGGAGCTGGCTAGGCGGCCGCAGGCCCTCGGGGTGAGCCGGGCGAAACGTCGCACACGGGCCGGCCTGCGACACCGCGCACAGCAGATTCGCGTGAAAGAAGCAGTTTTCGCAGCTCACCTTGGCTGCGGCAGCGCGCCCATTTGCCATGCCTGCGGACCCCGTTCGTGTTCAGAAGCTCAACCGACGACAAACACCACTAAAGCGGAACTCGCCCCCGTCGTGCAACGGCCAAACCCGGAAATCGCAGGAATCTTCGTCACGAGATAAATACCTGGACATTGCGGGAGTTTTTGCAGGCCGAACGAGAAGCTCCCGCATTTTCCGTAGCTTTCGCACGATGGCGGAGCACTCCAGCGGGCAGCGGCAGATGATCTCGGTCGCGGACTTCGAGGCGGTGGCCGAGCAAAGGCTCCCGGCGGGGCCGTTCGGCTACTACGCCGGCGGCGCCGGGGACGAGCTCACCCTGCGTGACAACGTGGCCGCGTGGCGTCGGCTGGCGATCCGCCCGCGGATGCTCACGGGCGTGGCGCTCCGAGACCCCAGTGTCACGGTGCTCGGACAGCGGCGCCCGCATCCGCTGATCATCGCCCCGATGGCCTTCCAGCGAATGGCTCACCGCGACGCCGAGATCGCAACCGCCCAAGCAGCGGCCCGAACCCGGACCCCGATGTGCCTCTCGACACTGGCCACGACCGGACCCGACGCGCTGGCCGCAGCGGTCCCGGAGTGCAGCCGCTGGTTTCAGCTCTACGTGTTCCGTGACCGCGGAGTGACCCGTGAGCTGGTGGCGCAGGCGGTCGATCATGGCTACGAGGCGCTCGTCGTGACCGTTGACCTGCCGATCATGGGCCTGCGCGAGCGGGACCTGCGCTCGGGGGTCAACGCGGCCGCCGCCTCGGTGGCCAGCGCCCACTCGGCGGGCGCCGATGGAGCCATGACCCCGGCCGATTTTGCCGGGCTGATCGATCCGGACCTGAACTGGCGTGACGTCGAGCGCTTTGCCGCCGCGAGTCCCGTGCCCGTGCTGGTCAAGGGCATCCTCACCGCGGAGGACGCGCGGCTGGCGGCCGGAGCCGGGGTGCAAGGCATCGTCGTCTCCAATCACGGTGGCCGCCAGCTCGACACCGTCCTGTCCGGCGCCGATGCGCTGCCCGCGGTGCTCGACGCGGTCGGCGACCAGCTCGACGTTCTGGTCGACGGGGGGATCCGGCGAGGCACCGACGTGCTCAAGGCGCTGGCACTGGGTGCGTGCGCGGTGATGATCGGGCGACCAGTGCTGTGGGGCCTCGCCGCCGATGGCGCCGACGGCGCGGCCCGAGTGCTCGAGATCCTGCTGGGCGAGCTCGATTCCGCGCTGGCGCTCTCGGGCGCCGGGGGCGCGGACAATCTCGATCGGAGCTTCGTCACCCGCGCGCCCTGGGTAGCCACAGGGCAATGAAGGTTCTCGTGACCGGCATCACCGGCTACGTCGGTTCCCGGCTGGTCCCCCGGCTGCTCCGGGACGGACACGAGGTAAGAGGTATGTCACGTCATCCCCACGGCGAGCTCGATCACGTCCCCATAGTCGCCGGCGACGCGGTCTCGGGAGCCGGCCTCGAGCAAGCGCTCGAGGGCATCGAGGTGGCCTACTTCCTGATCCACTCGATGGAGACCGCGGCCCAGGCCGACGGCGCGTTCGGCGAGCGCGAGCGCGCGGCCGCGGAGAACTTTGCCGCCGCCGCAGTGGCGGCCGGAGTGCGGAGGATCGTCTATCTGGGCGGCTTGGTGCCCGAGGGGGGGCCAGCTTCGCCTCACCTGGAGAGCCGCCTGGCCGTCGAGGAGACGCTGCTGGCCGCGTTGCCCGACTCCGTTGCCTTCCGCGCCTCGATCGTCATCGGGGCTGGCTCGCGCTCGTTTCGCTTCCTGGTCCGACTGGTCGAGCGGCTACCGGTCCTCGCGGTGCCCGCGTGGCACGCGAACCGCACTCAGCCGATCGACGAGCGTGACATGGTGGAGCTGCTCACGCGGGCCGCCGCCGATGATCAAATCCGCGGGCAATCGCTGGACGTGGGCGGCCCCGACGTCGTCTCCTACGGACAGCTGATCAACACGATCCGCGATCACATGCTCGTCGGCCGCCCCACCTTCAACTTCAAGCGACTTACCGTCACCCCGATCGCCAGCCGGCTCGCGTCGATGATCGCCGGCGAGGACCCCGAGCTGATCGGTCCCCTGATGGAGAGCCTCGACAGTGACCTTCTGCTGCGGGACAACCGTGCCGCCGAGCTGCTCGATGTTCGCCTGCATTCACTGGGCGCGGCAATCGATCGCTCGCTGCGGGACTGGGAGGCCGTCGAACCGCTTGCCGCCCGCTAGTGCTCGCCACGTTAGTGTCTACGAGCCGATGAGTGAAGTCCAGGCAGAGATCGAGATCGCGACCCCGGTGCAGCGGGTCTGGGAAACGATCATGAATCCCGACCGGCTCAAGGACTGGGTCACGATCCACCGCTCCGTCGAGAACGTATCCGAGCCGCTCAAGCAGGGCTCGACGATGGACCAGGAATTTCGCATGCGCGGGGTTTCATTCAAGGTGCATTGGACACTGGTTGACCTCAGCGCGCCGACGACGGCGCAGTGGGAAGGGCGTGGCCCGGCGCGCTCGCGGGCTCGTATCCGCTACGAGCTCTCACCCCGCGGCGATGACCGCACGCTGTTCAAGTACACAAACGATTTCACTCCTCCCGGCGGGATGCTCGGCAACGTGGCCAGCAGAATCATTGTTGGCGCAGCCTCGGAACGTGAGGCGAACGGTTCACTTAGCCGCTTGAAAGCGCTGCTCGAGCGGGGCTGAGCCGCTCCGTCCTCCCCGGCCCCACCCGCGCGTCGTCCAGCGTTCAGAGGAGTGAACAGCGTGTGTGTATGGTTCACCCATACCCTTTCTCGCAAATTCCGCTCAGGGAGAAGTCAGTGGCAGATTTCGTTGACACCACGGTTAAGGACATCGACAGCCGTTTGCGCGCGCTGAAAGAGGAGGTTTCCAAGCTTGAAGCGGCACGCGCCGCGCTGTTGGGCACGCGTCGCGGGCCGGGTCGCCCGCCGGGTTCGCAGTCCGGCACGACGCGACGTCGCAGCGGTCGTCGTCCTGGGCGCCCGCGCGGTCGCCGCGGAGGCAACACCCGAGCAAACCAGGCATTGGAGCTCGTCCGCAGCCAGCCAGGGATCACCATCCCTCAGATCGCGGAGTCGCTGAAGATCGAGCCGAACTACCTGTACCGCGTGATGCCCAAGCTCGTCGCTGATGGCCAGGTCAAGCGCGACGGCCAGGGCTGGCATTCGGCCTCCGGGTAACCGGAGCAGAGGGCCGCGTCGCAGCGCGGCCCTGCGCCATTTGGGCGCGGCGTGACGCCCTGCACGTCAGATCAGCTTCAGCTCACCAACCGCGTCTCGCTCCTCACTCAATTCCTTGACCGTCGCGTCGATTCGTGACTGTGAGAATTCGTTGATCTCCAGATCCTGTACCACTTCGTAGCCACCATCGGAACAAGTGACTGGAAAACTGGAAATCAGACCCTCCTGCACGCCGTAGGCTCCGTCAGATGCAATCGCCATCGAGACCCAGTCCCCGGCCGGCGTCCCGAGTACCCAATCGTGAACGTGGTCGATGGCCGCGTTGGCCGCCGACGCCGCGCTGGAGGCGCCCCGCGCCTCGATGATCGCCGCGCCGCGCTTCTGAACGGTCGGGATGAAATCGTCCTCGAGCCAGGACTGGTCGTCGACGAGCTCCACCGCGCTGCTCCCAGCCACCCTGGCGTGAAACAGGTCGGGGTACTGGGTCGCGGAGTGGTTGCCCCAGATCGACACGTTGGTGATGTCCTTGACCGCCGCGCCGGCCTTCTTGGCCAGCTGGGCGATCGCGCGGTTGTGATCGAGGCGGG
>CAXMLR010000238.1:0-2978 GCA_964194275.1 uncultured Solirubrobacterales bacterium | reverse complement strand
GGTCGCGCAGGTGGGGGAGCACGGCGGGCGCGACGCGCGCGTAGTAGCTGATCAACTCCCCCTTGGTGAACCCCGCCTTGGGGTAGAGCACCTTGTCCCAGTTGGAGAGCTTCAAGCGCCGTCCATCGACGAGCACCGCGAGCCCACCGTCGGGCAGCGGCTTCACCTCGTCGAACAGCGCGGCGGGAGATTCCGGCGTGGCAGGGGATTCACCCTCGCGCTCGCCGTCACGCTCGAGCGCGACCTCTCGGGGCGACTTGTCGTCGCGCAGCCCCTTGAACGAGGGTGCGCGCATCACGCCATCGGCGGTCCATTCGGTGAACTCGATCTCCGCGACCAGGCACGGCTCGGCGAACACTGTCTCGCGCGGGAGTCTTGGCCCCGGGTCGAACGGGCTCCCGTCGCGCCGCAACGGCGCCAGCTTTCCCGCCAGCTCGTCCAGCGTCGTCTCGGTGAAGCCCGTGCCGACGCGGCCCGCGTAGCGGAACTTTCCATCCTCGTGGAAACCCATCAGCAGCGCGCCGATCCGGTCGGTTCGCCGTCCCTCGCCAGGGATCCATCCTCCGATGACCAGCTCCTGGCGACGGGTGTTCTTGACCTTGATCCAGGCACCGGTGCGCCGGCCGGGCTCGTAGCTCGCGTCGAGGCGCTTGGCCACGATCCCCTCCAAGCCCTGGATCCGCGTGGCCTCGAGCAAACGGGCGCCCATGCCAGGGTGGGCAGCTGGGGCTCGCCACGCCACACCTCCGAGCCCGAGTCCATCCAACCGCCGGCGACGCTCCCGGTAGGGAAGCGCCATCAGCGAGTGTCCGTCGAGGTAGAGCAGGTCGAAGATCGCGTACACGACCGGCGTGCTCGCGGCGAGCCGGCGGACCGCGGCGGGTGAGCTCACGTGCATCCGGTGCTGCAGCCGACCGAAGTTCGGGCGGCCGTCTTCGTCGAAGGCGACGATCTCGCCGTCGAACACGGCCTCGCGCATCCCAAGGTCGAGCAACAGCCCGCGCACCTCCGGATAGGCGTCCGTGATCTCCCGGAGGTTGCGGCTCTCGAGGCGGAGCCGTCCCGGCTGGACGTAGGCGATCGCCCGCACGCCGTCCCACTTGACCTCGAAGGACCAGTGGTCCGGATCGGGTGGCAGCTTTCCGGCGCGCGCGAGCATCGGCAGCACGCGGTCGGGCATCGGCTCGCGCCCGAGGTCAGCGGGCGGATCCATCCGGTGGATCATCCAGTCCTTCTCGGCCGCGCCATCGCGACCGATCGCGAAAAGGCCGTAGCGACCGTCGAGGCGCTCGCCATGGAAGGTGACCTCGACCTTCCGCGCCTCCCACTTGTGCAGCTCGTAGGTCCCGCGATCCCAGATCCGCATCGTGCCGGCGCCGTACTCGCCGCGCGGGATCTCACCCTCGAACTCGAGGTACTCGAGCGGGTGATCCTCGGTGTGCACGGCAAGACGGTTCTCGTGGGGGTCGGGTGGAATCCCGTTGGGGATCGCCCAGGAGGCGAGTACCCCGTGATGTTCGAGTCGGAGGTCCCAGTGCAGCCGCGTGGCGTGGTGCTCCTGGACGACGAATCTGTGATGTCCGTCTGCGCCATCGCGGTGTTCGGCGCCCGAGGGCTCCGCGGTGGCTTCGAAATCACGCTTGGAGCGATAGGTCTCGAGCTTCTCTGGTGCCACGGCCATTGATTGTTGCGCGTAGATCCCGACGTGGGTCGATGCGGCGAGTCTCTTCGCCAACTTTTACGCGCGCGCGCCATCATCTCGGCATGGCGCGCGTTCTTGTAGTGGATGACGAACCGGCCGTCAGGCGGGCGCTCGAGCGGGCGCTGCGCCTCGATAGCCATGACGTGGAGTTGGCCGGCGACGGCGAGGAGGCGCTCGACGTCCAGTCCCGGACCCCGGCAGACGCCGTGATCCTCGATGTCGCGATGCCGCGGCTCGATGGACTCGAGGTATGCCGGCGAATGCGCCAAGCCGGAGACCGGACGCCGATCCTGATGCTGACCGCCCGAGACGCCATCGACGACCGGGTCAAGGGCCTCGACGTCGGTGCCGATGACTATCTGGTCAAGCCGTTCGCGTTGCGCGAACTGCAGGCCCGGCTGCGCGCGCTGTTGCGCCGAACCGGGGACGGAGCGGAAGACGTCGAGACGCTGCGCTACGCGGACCTGATGCTCGATCCCGTCGCGCACGAGGTGCGCCGCGGCGATCGGCTGGTCGAGCTTTCGAAGACCGAATTCCTGCTGCTCGAGCTGTTCATGCGTCACCCGCGGCACGTGCTCACGCGCTCGACGATCTTCGAGAACGTGTGGGGCTACGACTTCGGCCCCACCTCCAACGCGCTCGGGGTGTACATGGGATATCTGCGTCGCAAGACTGAGGCAGGCGACGAGCCGCGCCTGCTGCATACCGTGCGCGGCGTAGGCTACGTGCTCCGGGATTAGGCGTGCCGCTGCGCCGCAGACTCGCGCTGGTTGCTGCCGCGGCAGTTGGCATCGCGGTGGTGCTGGCCGTGGTGGTGTGCTACGTCGTGGTGCGCGGACAGCTGCGCGGGCAGGTCGATGACGCGCTCCGCGGCCAAGCCGTGCTCATCCAGCGCGTTCCGAACTTCGGTCTCCGCAGCGACATGCCAGGACTTCCGCCGGATGCCGGCGGCCGAGCGCCATTCACCCAGGTCGTCGCGATAGACGGTTCGGTGCCGTTCAGCGTGGGTGGGTTGAGCTTGCCGATCGACGCTGAGATCCGCAGCGTCGCTACCGGCCACGCCAGCGGCGCGCTCGAGGATGCGCAGGTGTCCGACGCGCACCTGCGGATCTACGCCTTCCATGCCACCGCTCTGATCAACGGGCAAGTGACCCCGGTGGCAATTCAACTCGCGCGTCCGCTCGGGCCGGTCGATCAGATCCTCTCCCATCTGCGGCTGGTCCTGCTGCTGCTCTGCGCCGGCGGGGGCGCGCTCGCGGCCGCGTTGGGCCGACTG
>CAXMLR010000237.1:0-2046 GCA_964194275.1 uncultured Solirubrobacterales bacterium | reverse complement strand
GATGTGTATAAGAGACAGCACCAGAGAACGGCGGGCCCGGTGAGCGGGGCGAGTAACGTTGGGGGGATGGCTCCGCGCTTGACGGCCCTGCTGTTACGGGCACAGTCAGATGAGCGTTTGGTCGCGCTCGTGCGGTCCGGTCACGAGCAGGCGTTCGCGACGATCGTCGAGCGCTATCGAGCACCAATGCATCGCTATGCCGGACGTCTGGTGGGCGCAGACGCCGCCGAGGACGTGATTCAGCAGGCGATGCTCAAGGCCTGGTCGGCGCTAGATCGCGGCCATGAGATCACCGATCTGCGCCCGTGGCTGTATCGGATCGTTCAGAGCGTCGCGCTTGACACCCTCGCTCGCGAGAAGCGCACCGGTGAAGCGCTGTCTGACGCGTTGGTCGGCGCGGCTGGCGCCGATAGCGACGCGGCCCAGCGCGCACTGGCACGGAGCACACTGGCGGGCATCGCCACGCTGCCCAAGCGTCAGCGCGAGGCGCTGCTACAGACAGCGCTCCATGGGCGCAGCGGGAGTGAGGTGGCCGTCGCACTGGGCATCAGCGAGACCGCCGCGCGCCAGCTGGTGCGACGGGCCCGGACCACGCTGCGCGCGAGCGTGAGCGCGATCACGCCGGTACCGCTGCTCGAGTGGGCTGCGGAGACGGGCGGGCATCCCGCGCTTTCAGGGGCAACTGAGCTTGGGGCAGCCTCCGCAGGTGCGGGTCTGGCCTCGCTCGCCGCGAAGGTCGGAATCACCGTGGCCGTCACGGCCGCCGCAGCCGGAGGCGTTGCCCAGGTTCTACGCACCGACCCGCACAACCACGCGCTGCCCGCCCAAGCAGCAATGCTCCAGCTGCACCGCAATGCGGTGCTGATCGGCCGCCCCACCTACCGGCCCCAGCCGCCGGCGTCAAAATCCAACCCGGCCACCGGGACGACTGCCGCCGCCTCACACCGGCTCTCACCGTCAGGCGCGCCTTCGCGAGTTGCGTCGGGGGGCCGAGACGCCCACCAACGAGCAACCGCGGGCAACACAGGATCAACTGGCGCCAGCCAAGGCATCCATGGCAATAAGAACGCAGCCGTCGCCCGCGCCGGGCAGGGCACCCTGACCGCGGGGAACCTAGGAGCAGCCGGGCCCAGCCACAGCACCGCCGGCAACGGGATCCGCTCGGGTGCCCAAGCCAGATCAGTCAACCGGGGCTCCTCCGGCCTCAACCAGCCCGGCCTCAACGCGGACCAGTTATGCCAAATCACTGGAGCTTGCTAGGAGTTCGCGCAGGTGCCGTCCATCGCCGCCGTGCTGCCCCCGCGGGCGGTCGGCAGTAGGCTCTCGGCCATGTTTGAGTCTGTCACCCGCCCGCTTCGCTGGGTGCTGGGGGCGACGGAGCACGAAGTCGTCCAGTCGGTACACGAGGCTCGGGACATCGAGGTGAAGATGCTCGGCGCGGTGCATGCAATCGAAACTGCGACGGCCTCGATCGAGCGGCACGTGGAGATGATCGAGACGCTTGCGACATCAATCGACCCGCTGCGTGGATCAGTCGACCGCCTTGCGGAGACCCTGGAGCAGCTCGTCACGCTGCTCGCTCCACTCGCCGCCGCCGAGCATGACGTCGAGCGGCTCCGACACCTGTTCGGTCGCCGCCGGCACGACTAACGACGGGCCGCCCCGCCGCTCGGCGCGGCGGCCCGCGAGCCAATTCAGGTCAAAATCCGCCGACTACTCGGACGTACCACCGCGCCCCGACCCACCACCGTTACCTGACGGGGGTCGGTCGAGGTTGGCCAGCTCCTCGGCAAAGCCGAGTGAGGAACCGCCGCGCCCGATGTCCTCCAGGTCGGACAGATCCGGCTCGATACCGCCGCCAAAGCCGGTCAGCGACTCGCCATCAGCCAGTCCCAACTCCGCCGCGAGGTCATCGTGGTCGAGCAGGCCGACATCGTCCATGCCGCGGGGAAGCGGCTCGGAGGGCTCAATCTCGATCCGCCGGTAGCGCTTGAGACCCGTCGCCGCCGGGATCAGCTTCCCGATGATCACGTTCTCCTTGAGCCC
>CAXMLR010000236.1:0-3893 GCA_964194275.1 uncultured Solirubrobacterales bacterium | reverse complement strand
CTACGGAACCGGCCACTCCGAGGCGATCGTCACCCGCGACACAGCGGCGGCCCGGCGCTTCCAGCACGGCGTCGACGCGGCCTGCGTCTACGTCAACGCGTCGACCCGCTTCACCGACGGCGGGGAGTTCGGGATGGGCGCCGAGATCGGCAACTCGACGCAAAAGCTCCATGCCCGCGGGCCGATCGGCTTGCGCGAGCTCTGCACGTTCAAGTACCTGGTCGAGGGCGCGGGCCACACCAGACCGTGAGTTGATCCCGGTGCGACTCGGGATTCTCGGCGGTACGTTCAATCCGCCACACCTTGGTCACCTCGTGTGCGCGCAGGAGGCGTATGTTCAGCTGCACCTCGACCGGCTGATGCTGATCCCCGCCCGCATTCCGCCCCACAAGTTCGTTGATGAGGAGCCCGGCGCCGCGCACCGGCTCGAGCTCTGCCGCGTCGCGGTGACCGGCGACGATCGCTTCGTCGTGTCCGACCTGGAGCTCACGCGAGACGGGCCGTCATACACGGTCGATACTCTTGAACAACTGAAGTCGTTAGCTCCAGATACGGAACGGTTCTTCATCGTCGGTGGAGACGTCGCCGCTGGGCTGCCGCAGTGGCGGGAGCCCGAGCGTGTCCTCTCGCTCGCCACGCTGGCTGTTGCTCGTCGCCGAGGAACCCCCCAGGCGTCGGTGAGCGAAGCGCTCGGGCGACTGGAGGGCGGCGAACGGACTCAATTCTTCAGGATGCCGCGGATCGGGTTTTCCTCGACGATGGTGCGAGACCGGGTTCGGGCAGGACAGCCGATCAAATACATCGTCCCCGATGCAGTCGCCGGTTACATCAACGAGCATGGGCTTTACGGAGGTCCCGCGCAAACATGAACCCTGAACAGATCGCCAGTGCAATCACCGACTACGCCGCCGACCGCAAGGCGCTGGACATCGTCCAGCTGGATCTACGCGGGATGATCGGCTACACCGATTATTTCGTGATCTGCACCGGCCGCAGCGATCGTCAGGTCAAGGCCATTCACGATGCGATCCATGCGGGGATGAAGGATGAGCACGGGATGCTTCCACGCCGGGTCGAGGGGGTCAGCGGTGCCCGCTGGATCCTGATGGACTACCTCGATGTCGTCGTCCACCTCTTCACTTCGGAGACGCGCGAGTTCTACCGCTTGGAGCAACTCTGGGGCGAGGCTCCGGCGCAGACGATCGAGGTTGAGGTCGGAGCGGGAGCCGGCTGACCGGCTGCGCTCGCTGACCGGCTGCGCTCAGTCTCTACAGCGCCGCCAGCAGCTTCGGCGCTACCTCTTTCTTGCGGCTCATCACGCCGGGCAGCTCGATGGCGTGATCTGAGGCGCTCATGTCAAAGCAGCGCGCCACGGCCCCGATGTCGCCTGAGACGAGCAGGTCGGTGCCCTTGCTCAGCACGTCGGTGATCATCAGCGCGTAGAGGTGAAACCCGCGCCGCTCGCGCTCGGCGTCCATCGCCTCCAGCAGCTGCGGCTTGCGCTCGAGCAGGCCCTTTCCGACGACCTCGATCTGGGCGATGCAGATCGACTGGCCGCCGCGCACCTGATACTGCTTGGCGTCCCGTTTGATGATCTCCTCGGCGCTGACCTCGGAGACGTCGGCTGTCGCCTCAAACATCTCTCGTCCGAGCGGCGCGGCGTCGACGGCGAGCACCCGCTCGAGGTATTCGACCACCGAGTGATCTCGTTCGGTGGTGGTGGCGGAATTGAGTATCACGGTGTCAGACAGGACGGCGCCGAGCAGCATCGAAGCGGTCGAGCGGCTCGGTTCCAGTCCGTTCTGACGGAAGCGCTCGACCACCAGGGTCGCGGTGGAGCCAACCGGGTCGAAGGTGGCGGTGACCGGGACGCGCGTCTCGATTGAGCCGATGTGGTGATGGTCAAGGATTTCCACGATCTCGGCTTCCTCCACGCCCGCCACGCTCTGGGCTTCCTCGGCATGGTCGACGAGCATCACGCGCCGGCGGGGTGGCGCGACCAGATCCGAGCGGGTGAGGAGCCCGACCGGATGCCGGCGGGCATCGACGACGATCGCCGCGCCATAGTGGATCTCCTTGATCTGCTCGGACACGTCAGCAACGAGGTACTCGGTCGTCACGGTGAGTGGATCCTTCTCCATGAACGCGTGGCAGGGCGCCGCCAGGGTGATCATCCGGGCCGAGACGTACGTGTCGAGCGGCGAGAGCACCACCGCGGTCCCGCGCTCGGCGGCTAGCTCCAGAACCTCCGGATCGGGCGTCGCGCCGTTTGAAGCGACGAGCAGCGCCGCGCCGAGCTCGATTACCAGCCGCTGGGCGTCGGCACGGTTTCCGACCACCACCACGTCCCCAGCGGAGATTCCACTGGTCCTCGCCACGTCCATGGAGTGAACCCAGACTCGCCCGGAAAGCAGCTCATCCTCGCCGGATACCAGCTCTCCTTCCAGGACATCGACGATCGCCTGCACACGGGTCGGCGCGTCGCGCAGCGTCGAGGTCTGGCGCGTCTCCCGGATGTAGCGATGCGCGAGGCCTCGCTCGGTGACGACGCCGGTGAGCGCTCCGTCCTCGTCGACGATCGGGACCAGGTCAAAGCCAGCTCGGGACATCGCAAGCCCGGCCCCCCGGATCGGATCATCATGCCGGGCCACCGGGAACTCGGTCTGCATGACGTCGCACGCCCGGAGCAGTACGTGGGGGAGAAAATCCGGTTCGCGCGCGCCGCTGCGTTCCAGCACCCAGCGCGTCTGCGCGTTGCAGTCCCCGAGCCGCACCGGAACGTACTCGGTGCGGGGATCCAGCCGATTCTTCAGCTCGGCGTACCCGATCGCCGAGGCGATCGAATCGGTGTCCGGGTTTCGGTGGCCGGTGACGTAGATCTGCACCATGCCTCCGATTATCGCCGCTGCGCTGGCGCCGAGGAGCGCTGCGCTGGAAAGCGGCGGCAGCACGGGATATGGTGCAGCGGAGACGCGAGCAGCGGGGGTCGCCGCCGCTCGGAGCCCCGCCACGAACTGGAGATGAAGGACCATGCCGTCCGCCCCGCAGATTCTTCCGACATCGATCACCCAGGGCAACGCTCCCGGACTGAGCTACCGCCTCGAGGGCGAGCTCGTCCCGGTGCTGCACATGGCGCTGGACGGTCAGGTTCCGGTCTATTTCGAGCATCACGTCCTGCTGTGGAAGTACCCCAACCTCCAGATCGGTCTGCACCCGCTGAAGAAGGGCCTGAAGCGGCGCGTCTTCGGGGGCATGCCGTTGCTGCTGATCGAGGCCCAGTCGGCAGGCGAGATCGCCTTCAGCCGCGACGCGCCGGGTCATATCGCCGCGCTTCACCTCCAGGCCGGGCAGGGCATCGTCGTCCGCGAGCATCAGTTTCTGGCCGCGACCGGGGGCGTCCAGTACGACTACAGCCGAATCAAGGGATTCGCCAACGTCATGTACGGCGGCGGCTTCTTCGTCGACGAGTTCTTCGCCGGGGATCACGAGGGGGTCGTCTGGATCCACGGCTACGGAAACCTGTTCGAGAAGCAGCTCGACGCCGGCGAGACGATCGACATCGAGCCCGGCGGTTGGGTCTATCGCGACCACACCGTGGCGATGACCCAGCAGGTCTACGGGCTCAAGACGGGCCTCCTCGGCGGCGCTGGGAACCTGATCTTCAACCGCTTCAGCGGACCCGGTCGGGTCGGGCTGCAGAGCGCTTATTACCACCCGCCGGCGACCGAGAACACGGCCAACCGCGGCCTCGGCGGGATCGTCGGCGGGCTGTTCGAGTAGTGGATCGTTGCGGGATGGTCCACTAGATGCCGCCCGCGCCCGGGCACCTCGCCGGCCACCCGCTCCCGCCCGGCATCGCCGGAGCGCTGGGCCTGCACCTGTCTCTTATACAC